>JAJSZO010000243.1 GCA_030262795.1 Deltaproteobacteria bacterium
CCTGGGAAAGCCGCGCGGGGAAGTGGATGTGGCAGAAATCAATGAATGGAGCAAGAAGCTCTATGAAGATGTGGATATCTCGACCCGGGGAAAAATCGGGGTTGGTGGTTTTGATCAGACCGTAAGGGTATATGACAGAAGAGGAAGAGTTATATGGAAACACAAAATTCCAACAGGAGTGGTAAGGTGCGTGAGATTTTCTCCCACAGGAGATTACCTTTTTGCCGGCGAGGCAAGTCCTGATGGTAATATTTACTGCTTTTGTGCAAAGACCGGCAAACTCTGCTGGAAATGTGGAGCAGTTAAAGATGTTGGAGCAAGCAGCGAGACCTATTATGGTCATCAGCCAAAGATCTGTTCTATTGTTTGCGTTGGTGAAAGAATATATGTAAGCGCAGCAAGAAATCAGGAGGATTACATAACAGTCGGCAGTCGCAAGGTAAAATACTGGCCAAAGAGAGGTGTCATCTACGCACTTGATCTTAAAACAGGAGAACTTTTATGGAAATTTCCTGCTACAGGATCCATGGATACGTCGCCGCTCAAGGTATCTGTTGATGCGAGCGGGAGATATCTGACCTTTGGCGGCTGGGGTGGATCTGCAGATGGACGCATCCGGCAGAAATATCCGGAGAACACTCTTTATCTGCTTGATGCTATAAACGGCGCTCTGATATGGAGGTACTCGGTTCCTCCTGTTGAAAAACATGGTTTTCAATCAATCTCAATAGGCGGCAATTCCCATATTTCACCGAACGGAAAATATGTTGCCTGCTGTTCCAGTGATGGAAGGTTTTTTCTGTTTGATATGGCAAAAAGTGTGGAAAAGAAAATGCCGCATCTGATT
Source organism: Deltaproteobacteria bacterium (assembly GCA_030262795.1). GTDB lineage: Bacteria > Desulfobacterota > Desulfobacteria > Desulfobacterales > ETH-SRB1 > B13-G4. Next base: position 848 of record JAJSZO010000243.1, read on the forward strand.
TATAAAAAGGCTATATCCACTCCGATTAAAGTAAGCGGAATACCTATTTATGCTTATGGAGGAAAGGTTTTTGTCGATGATGAAGGATCTGCGTTTCTTACTATCGGCAGGACTTATGTGGCTCCTGCAGGAAAGGGGATGGCCTCGACGCCGGATGTAAAACATCCGAGCGAAAATTCAATTATCAAGCTTGACCGTGATGGGAATACATCCTGGCTCTGGCCTGCAAAAGGTCCTATTGAAACTCCTGTTTTCAGCAAAAACGGTCGTTATCTTGTGGTAGCGATGTGCCACAATTATGTAGAAAGATCAAATGAAATGGCCGGGATATACTGTTTTGACCTGAAGCGGCAAGGCGGAGGCGCAGACAAATTGATCTGGTATTACAGGATGGAAGGTTTGGGGCTTGCCTGCGGAATATCGCCTTGCGGCAAATATATCGGGGCTATTGAGGGGCCTGTAGATATTGATCCACGGAGAGAATATCAGAATATTGTGGGAAAGCACAGAGTATGTATTTTGTCGTGAATAGAGGAAGGTTTAAAAGGAGATTACATTGATAAGATTAGAAGGTCTTAAGAAAAAATACAAAAATGTCCTGGCATTAAACAAAATTACTCTTCATGTTTTAAAAGGCGAGATGTTTGCTTATCTTGGTCCCAACGGTTCCGGCAAAACAACAACTGTAAATATCCTGACAGGGCTGACAGAGCCTTCCGCAGGAGATGCATTTCTGAACAATTTTCATATTCAGAAAGAATCGCTGCAAGCAAAGCTGCAAAGCGGACTCGTAACCCAGAGGATAAATCTTGATAATGAGCTTACTGTTTATGAAAACTTAAATATTCATGGCAGGCTCTTTCATATGCCAAAAAAAGAGAGAGTAAAAAAGATTGATGAATTATTGGATTACATTGAACTTAATGACCGCAAAAACTCTTTCATAAAACACCTGTCCGGAGGCATGAAAAGGCGTATTGTAATTGCAAGAGCTATGATGCATTCGCCCAAAATCCTTTTTCTTGACGAACCTACCGTGGGATTGGACCCGAATATAAGGCGAAAGATATGGTCTCTAATCAAAAAACTTCAGCAAAACGGCACAACCATTTTTTTAACCACACATTATATAGAGGAAGCGGAATTCCTGGCAGACCGGGTTGCTTTTCTTGATAAGGGGGAAATCGTAAAGGTCGATACCCCGCAAAATTTTATGGATAGAATAGGAAAATGGGCACTTGATGATATGGTAAACGATAACATTGAGACTATTTACTTCAAAAACAAGGATGAAGCAGGCAATCATATTAAAAAGCGCGAAGGAAGCTTTACCTTGAGAAGAGTTAATCTGGAAGATGCTTTTGTATCTCTTACAGGAAAAAAGGTGGATATATGATTATAAAAGGGTGGTCTACCGTATATTACAGAGAACTTCTGATCTTGAAGCGAAAGTTTTTCAAACAAATTGCATCCATGTCGGTTGCTCCGCTTCTTTATCTTATTGCCTTTGGCTTGGGCATGGGACGTGATATTACCGTAGATGGGCATTCTTATATGGAGTTTCTGGTTCCCGGGCTTGTGGCAATGACCAGTATGACCCAGGCATTTGCAATCGGTATTGAAATTAATGTATCCCGGTTTTACTGGCATATTTTTGATGAATTTCAATCAGCCCCTATACACAATATTGCTTATGTAATCGGTGAAGTGCTGGCAGGTGTTACAAGGGCTCTGCTCTCTTCGATTATCATCCTGACAATAGCAGGTTTGTTCGGAGTAGTTCTTTCCTATAATGTGTTATTCTGGTTAGCCATAATTTTAAACAGTTTTGTATTTGCCTCTGTTGCTGTGTGTTTTGCGATGCTCGTCAGATCCCATGGTGATCAGGCGCTTTTATCAAATTTTGTTATCACACCTATGGCATTTCTTGGTGGCACCTTTTTCCCCATCGAACATCTGCCATCCTGGGCGCAGAAGCTGCTAAATCTTCTGCCCCTTACAACACGCATCTCATGCCATAAGAAATGCCGCTTATGGCATAGCACCGGAGACATTTTCTTATCTCCTTCTTCCGGCATTGGGAATAATCTTTTTCATGGTGGCTGTTTATTGTGTTGGTAAAGCAAAAAATTAGGTTCAGAGGTTCAGGGTTCAGAGGTTCACCGGCTGTGCGCAGTATAAGAAACATGTTGACATTCAATAGGATTTTTTGATATATCTTATCGGATAATCGGATGGTTAATTTCACATTTTCTTGATATTCTCACTTAGGAACGTGGGCGCAGGTGGATCAGAAGATCTCCGGGCACAAAGAAACTTATTCGGACTTTTGGTGGGTATTGATGTGCAAACACGGTGGCAAAAGCCGCTATTTCCCTGAAAGAAGTTCGATTGTAGCGAGTTTTCATTATCCAGGAAATCAGAAGATTTCCTTAATTGGAAAAAACAGAGGTAAATTTAATCAAGCCAATAAGGCTTTTGTCACAGAAAATCTATAATGAGTTTAAAACCCTTCAGAAGAAGGAGACAAATAGTGAAATCATTTTCAGTTAATCAATTATTTCGAAAAGCAATCCTTTCATGTTGTTTTATTACAATACTTCTAATCTTTGGAGCTGACTTATTACATGCGCATGATGTTCGACCGGAATCAATGG
>JAJSZO010000244.1 GCA_030262795.1 Deltaproteobacteria bacterium
CCGGTCTGCCTGGGAGCATGGAGAACAAAGTATTTTTCCTGGTCTATCAGAGAAATGATCTTATCTAAGTCAAACCGATCAAGCGGCGGCAGGCAATAGTGTTTTTGGCACCGAACAGGTCCTGCTGTGTTAAAAAAACGCATGTTTACCCCTTCTTAAAAATTAAAAACCAGCCCCAAATCTACAGTCAATCCTTTTAATAGTTCAACTTCTATCTTAGGAACGTGGACGAAATAACTTCCTCAACTATGCATCACAGCTCCAGGCCACCTTTGACCAATCTCAAATCAAAAAAGTATTAAAATAGCTCGCTATTCCTTCAACTTTTGCGATCTGAGATTGGTCAAATCTGACCCAAATCTATGCACCTACTTGCGGAAGTTAATTCGTCCACGTTCCTTATCTTTTTCAGAATAGATTTCAGGCTTGCCGTATGAACCGTTTTCCATTATTTTGTCCACGTTCCTTATCTATGCTCTTTGCCATGCCAAATTCTGAGGATATATAGAATATTTCCCTGCACCTCGTATCTTGCAACATACCTGCCGAATATCAATTCCCGTAATTCTCCGGGCATTTCTTTGACAGGACGGCCTATTTGCGGCATATCGACAAGACCGTTGATGGCTCCGCGCAATCTTTTGGAGATGCGTTGGACGGCTGACGGGTTATGTTGAGCTATGAAAGCTCTTAGTCGCACCAAATCATTCAAAGACGCTCTGGAAAATTTCAACTTCATAGAGGTGGCTCCAACTCGTCATCTGTCCCCCAACTGGCTAACCAATTCATCACATCATCACCATCAACAACACGACCCACCTCAATATCTTCGAGGGCTTCAAGTGTTTCTTCTCTTTGTTGAGACAGTTCTTTTTCTTTCGCCACATATTGATTCATCAACTGACGTATGGCATGGCTCAGATTCCATCCATGTGCGGTTGCCGCTGCCTCAAAACTCTTTTTCAAATCTTCCGGTATACGTGCCCTTATAATTGCTGTTTTCATATATCCCCCGCTATTTGTTCTACAGCGTAGCACAAATAAAAATAAAAAGTCAACCAATCCGTATCAACCTCGCAACTATATCATTTCCATTTCAGATGTTTCAAATTTAACAGCGTTGTTTTGCGCAAACTCAAAAAGTTCTTTGACTTCCAGTTCTTCTTGGATTATGGTTTTGTTTTTTTCCTCCCTTTAAAGCTTTTGTTGCATGGAGGAATGCGAAACTTGAGAATGGATCTTAATGAATTTACAAAATAATTTGAAATTGTTAACATGAGAACAAATCAAACAAAAATGTTCAAAGAGTTTGATGCAACAGAACTATATTGCTCTCGTTGCAAACGCTCAGTCCCTGTCAGGAAACGCCTTCTCCTGATACTTCAGGAAGGTGATAAATATGAATATCTGTGTGCATTTTGTTCCGGGTCTGTTGGAACAAAAATGGACCGGCATGAAAAACCAGGCAAACTAATTATTTAAAAGCCTGAAGGCATTAAGGCTAAAGGTAAAATTTATGCTCAGATTTTTACGACAAAATGCTTCTAGCTGGCTAATCAAAATAATATTAGGCGCAATTGTTCTTGTATTTGTTTTCTGGGGTGTTGGAAGTTTTCGTGCACAACGGAAAGACAGGGTAGCCCTGGTCAATGGTGAAGCCATTACTTCGAAAGAATATAAAGAAGCATACAACAACGTTATTGAACGATTACGTCAGCAATTAGGTAATAATTTAAATGACGATATGATAAAAATGTTTAATGTGCAAAACCAGGCATTAGATATGCTGATAGATAAAAAACTAATGCTTCAGGAGGCCGCAAAGCTTAATTTAAGGGTCACAAACGACGAGCTTGCAGATACAATAAGGCAAATAAAAGCATTTCAGGCAGATGGTAATTTTGACAGCCGAATTTACAAGAATGTCTTAAGTCAAAACAGACTGACTCCGGAAGAGTTCGAAATTGTTCAGAAAGAGTCTGTGCTTATTGAAAAGATAAGATCATTCATATTAAGCAATGTTAAAGTTTCGGAACAGGAAGCAATTGAATGGTTCAAATGGGAGAATACATCGGTAACTGTTGATTTTGTACTTTTTGAGCCAGGCAAATATGATGATATTGATCCAACCTCTGATGAAATAAGTTCCTTTTTTGAAAATCATAAAGAATCTTATAAAGCTGATGCAATGATTAAAGTACGTTTTTTGCGCTTTGATCCTGATGCATATAGTTCAGAGGTAGAGATAACGAATGAAGAGATTCGGGATTATTATGAAAACAACCTGGAAAAGTTTAAAACTCAAAAAACCGTTGGAGCACGACATGTTCTGATAAAACTAGACCAGAGTTCCAACCCTGAAACAGTCGAGAAGAAAAGGAAAGCAACTCTTGATATACTTAAACTGGCCAGGGAGGGTATGGATTTCGCGGACCTGGCCAAACAGTATTCTGAATGCCCAAGTAAAGACAGGGGTGGCTATCTGGGAGAATTCAAAAAGGATGCAATGGTAAAACCATTTGCTGAAAAGGCTTTTCAAATGAAAGCCGGTGAAATAAGCGAACCTGTCAGAACTCAGTATGGGTGGCATATTATCAGGGTTGAAAAAATAAATGAAGAAAAAACTGTTTCGTTTAAAGAAGCAAAGGATAACATACGGAATAAACTTGTAAAAGAAAAAGCAACAAATCTGGCCTATGAAGAAGCCGAATCAGTTTACGATGCTTCTTTTGAAGGTGATGATTTGATAAAAAATGCAGAAGCCCGAGGCATTAACATAGTTACCACCGACTTTTTTACAAAAAACAAGGGCCCGGATGTAAAAATAAATGCAGAAATAAAAAATTGTTCGGCATTTGCATCATATGCATTTAATCTTGCACTTATGGAAATTGGCAATATACAGGACTTTGAAGATGGATATTATATTATTCAGCCCATCGAAAAAATACCTGAAAAAATACCTGAAATAGAGGATGTTGAGGAGAACATCAGGATTGATTTAATCAAACAATTGCAGGATGAAAAGGCAAGTAAAGATGCAAACGAATTTCTAATTGCTTTAAGAGATAACAAGTCCCCTGAAGACACAAAATCAGAAGATACAAAATGGGATACAGAATGTAAAAAGCTTAATTTAACAACTATTGCCACCGGTTTTTTTAAGCGGAACGACTCTGTACCACATATTGGATCTGAGCAAAATATTTCTCAGGCGGCATTTAAACAACTTTCAAATGAAAATATGCTCCCGGAAGCACCTGTAAAAGGAAAAAAGGGATATTATATTATCAAATTCAAAGATAGAAAAGAACCCGAACTTAATGAATTTGAAAAAGATAAAGAAAAGATAAAAGATAAACTGCTTAATCAAAAAATGGTTAAAACTTTTGATGCATGGCTTGCAAGTATACGAAATAAAAGTATCATTTCAATCGAAAAGGGTTTTATGGAATAATTCTATTTTGCTATATAGTGTCCGAACGAAAACTAG
>JAJSZO010000245.1 GCA_030262795.1 Deltaproteobacteria bacterium
TTTACCGGTAACACGACTTTCACCATTTTTAAGCAGATAATCAAGACTTACATCCAGAGTATTAGAAAATTTTAGGCATTCTTCATTTGCCAGTTTACACTTTTTTACTTTATTTTGTTCTATTTTGCGCTTTTTGCGCCTTTTTGTGGCTAATTTTTGTTTTTAAAAGTGTAAACTACTTTTGTGGATATATGAAGGATGCCAAATTATCGAAGAATTCCTTATAAGATTTCCACTTTCTCCAGTATGGTTCTATCGTTTTTTCTTCATTTCCCTTGCATTCTAAAAAGTATGCCTCACAAAATGATCAATTTATATCATGATTACCAGGCACAAGAGCTACACTCCCTCTGGTTAATTTAGTAAAGTCAATCACGCCATATAGAAACGTGGAAAAATCATCATATTCTTTCCTCATTCCCCTTTCGACAAGATCGCCTGTCAATACAATAAGCTCAGGGGTTAAACCATAATCATCTCTCATCTCTTTGAGATCATCAGTAAGCCTTCCAAGGAGGGTTTCAATGCTTCCATCCTCAGTTTTAACATCAACCCCAAAACGATGATTTGCTCCGAACTGTATATCGGACAAATGAAGAATGGTTATTGATTTTTTTTCAGACATTTTTTTGTCCTTTTTTACAGCAGTTTGCGGATTGGCTTACTGTTGAAAAATTAAATTCCTTGTAATTGTTATAAACACAAGGCAGTAGTGAGTTTATAGTTAGTATCTTTTCTTTAACCGCCTTTTTTAAGGGCGGCCGGGTGGGATACGATCATCAAATCAGCAGCCACTTACCTTATTTTCATTAGCCCTGCCTGGTGTGCTGGTTGCGATCTGATTACATAATCTGAATTATCACTGATTCTTATTCCTTTGAAAAATAAGATAGAAAAGAGTCTGATAATTAAGTTCAGATTATGTAAGAAGATGCAGGGAGCATGACAGGCAGGGCATTAAGACAGACAAACGGCTTCCTTATTTTAAAATCATTCCAGAACTTCAACAAACCTGGAATCCCGGATCACGGGATCATTGGTGATAATTTGCAAGTCAAGATATCTGGCGGTTGCGGCAATAAGGCGGTCATGCAACTCGGGGATGTCGTTGATCTCGGAAGCGGTTTTAAGAATTTCAAAGCTCAGCGGCTCAAACTGATAATTTTGGCTTTTGAAAAGATCCTCGGTTTGAAGCAGGCTGATATTGATCCTGTTCTTTTCAAATAGATAGAGAACCTCCATCAAAACAACGGCCGGAATGATGATGGCGGCCTCTCCCTTGTCGGCTGATTGAAAAGCCTGATGAGATCTGTCATTGATTACCTTTTTGCCCATCATAAATTTTACAAGGGCCTGAGTGTCGGTTACAAAACTATCCATTGCCAAACTCCTGGTCAACATGCTTCCATGTTTGCTGCTTGAACTCCTTCAGATCGGCGAAGTCTATATCATACCCTTTAAGAATGCCTTCAAGTTTGATTACCTTTTTTGCTTCAAGTTTTTTTCTATACCTCATAAAATCAATAAAATTGGCAATAGCATCTAAATCAAGTTCGGTAAACCCAAACAGTTTATTATAAATCTCATGTTTTGTTAAGGCTGCCTTATTCATTTTTACATCTTCCTTTGTTAAAACTAAAATTACAGATTATGCGGTTTTTGCTCTTTCTCTTAGTCGATCTTTTTCAATAAATGTATCAAGCAGCATCATGATCTGGCGCTTTTCTTTTGGATCAAGTTTTTCAATTTTGCTGAACCTGCGCCATAAACGCATATCTTTATTTTTACCATTTGCATTAATCTTTGCCATCCCAAATAGCTGGTCTATAGATACCCCCAAAGCTTCTGCCAAAATCGGCAAAACGTGTGCAGGTGGATTTTGTGCTTGTTTTTCATAATAGGCGATCATCCTGTGAGAGATTCCCGTCTCTCTGGCAAGGTCACGCTGGGAATAACCTCTTTCATTCCGTAGTCTTGCTATACGTTCCCCAACAGATTCTTTTTTCCCTGGATTTACTTTAAGCTTTGCCATGACACTCCTTCTCCATAAATAATCATGTCGCTTATTATACACCAAGATTTTACTATTCATGATTTACTCCAAAAAAATGGTTAAAAAAACTATAAATATTGTAGCAAAATATGACACAAATAGCAAACACGATTTTTTTGAAAATAACAAGATATTTTTCCAGGCCCGAAGCACGTATTGTTAAAAAAAGGAACCAATTGCATTTTCTGAATAATTTCTCTCAAAAAACATTGTGTGTTTTGACAAAGAATCTTCACAAAGTCAAATTTTACTAAAAAAGTCTTACAAAATTGCGCAATTATCCTTTTGATTCAAACATTCACAAAAAAAAAATCGGAATTTTTACTTTGATTAAATCAATCGAAGTTGAATGCATCCTTTTAAACGAGCCTCAACCCATTGGCGATTTAACGGTAAAGCACAAATGGTTTCACGAATAAACTCAAAAAATAACTGTAACCCTTTTTCCCTCAGTTCCTTTAGTAAATAACTTGGCTTTAAGGAACATTATTGATAGAAGACTTGCATGCATAGATTAGCCCGCCTGGACGCACCGGGTGTTTTACATCACATCATCGTCCGGGGAATTGAGCGTCGCAAAATATTCAGAGACAATAAAGACAGAGATAATTTTATTGATCGTTTATCAGATCTTTTGCCTGCAACACAAACCGCCTGTTATACTTGGGCCTTTATCCCAAACCACGCACATTTTTTATTCCGAAGCAGCGGCGAAATATCAACTCTGATGAGAAAATTGCTTACAGAGTATGCAATCCATTTTAACAGAAGGCATAAACGCCATGGACAGCTTTTTCAAAACAGATACAAATCAATTATCTGTCAGGAAGATATGTATTTCAGGGAACTGATCCGCTATATTCATCTAAATCCATTGCGTGCAAAAATTGTGTCAAACATAAAGGAGCTAAACAAATATCCGTATAGCGGACACAGTGTTTTGATGGGCATAAAAAAACATGAATGGCAAGATACAGAATATGTTTTTTCATATTTTGGCAAAAAGGTTTCAGAATCAAGAAAGAGTTATCTTTCGTATGTGAAAAAAGGGATTGACCAGGGAAGAAGACCGGAGCTTACAGGAGGTGGTTTGGTACGCAATCTTGGCGGATGGTCTATGATAAAGAAACTGCGGCTAAAGGGTCAGGATCGTATTAAAGGAGATGAACGTATATTAGGTGACGGTGAATTTGTTACAGCATTATTATCAGAGGCAAAAGAGAAATTTGAACGCGGTTATAAATTAAAGGGATTGGGATATGATCTCAAAAAGATAAGCCAAATGGTATCAAAGATATATGATATAGAAATAGAAGAAATATCCAATTTTAGATCCTTCAACCGTGCAAGAACTTTACATGGATTCAGAATATACCAAGGAAGGAGATTTTCACTACTTTAAAGAAGTGTCCTGCAAAAACGGACAAATCTA
>JAJSZO010000246.1 GCA_030262795.1 Deltaproteobacteria bacterium
CGTTGATTATGAAAATCTTGATAACCTTGTGAATTTTCAGATAAAAAACGGTATAACGGGAATTTTGGCTGTCGGAACAACAGGCGAAAGCCCCTCTTTAACATGGGATGAACATAACAAAATTATAGAGAATGTTACAAAAAAAACAAAGGGTAAATGCGGTTGCATAGCAGGCACCGGAAGTAACAATACCAACGAAACTATTGCCGCAACGAGGCACGCTGTTGATGTTGACGTTGATGCTGTATTACTCGTAGATCCATATTATAATGGTCCAAGCTCTCTTGAAATACGCAAAGAGTATATTGGACCGGTTGCTAGAGCCTTCCCTGATGTTGAGATTATTCCTTATGTAATTCCCGGAAGGACGGGTACACAGTTGTTGCCGGAAGACCTGGCTTTCCTTAACAAGGAGTTTAAAAATGTCAATACCGTCAAAGAAGCTACAGGCAATATAGAAAATATGAGACATACCAGAGCTTGTTGCGGAGATGATTTTACCATTTTATCAGGTGATGACGGAATGACATATGATATGATGGTTGATCCGCAGATAAAAGCAGCAGGAGTTATTTCAGTTGTTTCAAATATTGCCCCCAAAGCTGTTACTGAAATGGTTAACTTTCTTAAGCAGGGAAACCAGGCCGAGGCCAGAAGACTGTTATCGGCACTAAAACCGCTTTTTGAAATAGTTACTGTTAAAACTAAGGAAATTACGCTTTATGGAGAAGTAGTGTTCAGGGCGAGGAATCCTCTGGCTTTAAAGGTGCTCATGGCTATTCTTGGTATGACCTCCGGAGAATGCAGAAAGCCTTTGGGAAAAATGACAAAAAATGGTCTTGTTAAAGTTATTAAAGCGGCACGAAAAGTTCAGACCGATAACCCTGAAATATTCCAACCGGTAGCGGATTTCTTTGGTATAGATATTGAGACTCGTTTAAAAGATCTTTCAAGCTGTGAAGGACTTTTTTATGAAGAATACTAAAAACATGGTCGAGTAGTCAACTACTCGACCATGTTTCAATTTGACCAATATCAATCAGTTTTCTTTTCAATTATTTTGAAATCACCGTCTTTAAACATGAGCCATTTCAACCACTTGATTCCGAATTCTAATAGAGCGATTTCATCTTTCTTTATTTTTTCAAGAGTTTCTTGTTTTATATCGTAGCGCTTAAGAAATGAACTTTCAAAAACAAACTGTTTGAACTTGTCAATATTGTAACTGACCAGGAAAAATATTGTTTTGCTTTGTTCAGTAAGCATTACATTTTTTGGAAAAGATCTCTTTCTAACAAGCAGGTCTGTCCAACCCGCATTAATTTCATCATGGATGTCAACACCCTGATTTTTACGCCATTCGCGTATAGTCCACTCTTTTTCCTCTTCAAAGCCATGGCAGTGAGGTTCATGAACAAAAAAATAGAAATCCTTGTCATCATCGGCTCCTTCTTTGTGACTTAGTGAGGCAACCCCAAGTGGATAGTAACGGCATGTAGTGGGTCTGTCCTCATAAATTATGCATCCATCATCCCTTACAAAAGGACATGATTTTTCATCATCGTCCATCAGCTTTAAAGTTACAACTGGGAGATCTGTTTTTTCTAAAAGCTGCGGTTCAGTGTAGATTGCCAGGAATTCTTCAGATGAAAGCTGAAGACGATTTTTTAGCCTGATAATATCATAAGGGGTAAGATTAATGTTAATACCCCTGCAACATTTAGTAAAACATTTTACATCCTTATGGCATTCAAATTTAAATTTGTCGTTAAGGCCAAATCTAACCGGTTCGATACCGGGCACATCGTTTAATTCATTCATATTATTTTTCCCTTTCATGCATTTAGGAACGTGGAAGTTATTTCGGTCTTTCCTATCCGAATAAAAAAACGATGTCAATAGATCAGCTTTTGTTAAAAACTTATTCCTTGATTTAAATCGGAAATATTCTTATATGTTAAAGAATAAAAATAAGCAAAAATCTTTTAATCATACTTAACCTCTTGTTTGCATAATGAATTTATCTTGCTCTGAATTTAAACCCGGGCGTTTTTTTTTAGGGTCACTTCCGTATGGCAAGGATTTGATAACCTCTGTTGAGGATTTTTGTAAAGAAACATCAATCCGGATGGCCGTTTTTTCAGTTATTGGTTCTGTTTCATCCGTTACTTTAGGATGTTATGATCAAAAGCAACAAGTTTATGTAATTTCCAATGAAGAAGCTCCTTTTGAAATTATATCATGTACCGGTAACGTCTCAATAAAAAAAGGTAGTCCAGTTGTACATGCTCACATTGTTTTAAGTGATGAGAAAGATAAAATCATTGGAGGGCATCTTTTTTCAGAGACAATTATTTTTGCAGGAGAAATCAACCTTCAGGAATTAAAAGGAAAGCCGCTTGAAAGAGCTTATGATTATAAAACCGGTCTTATGCTATGGAATTTATTTGAGGAAAATTAAATGCAAATAACCATTACAAAATCTGATAAATTGAAACAGCGGCCGGATGATTCCAATCTTGGTTTTGGGTCAATATTTACAGACCATATGTTTAATATGGATTATAATGTAGAACAAGGATGGCATAATCCTCGCATAGAGCCATACACAACCATCATAATGGATCCGGCTACAATGGTTCTTCATTATGGTCAGTCTATTTTTGAAGGACTCAAGGCATTCAAAACTGAATCAGGCATTATCCAGCTTTTTAGACCGACAGATAATTTTAAGAGACTTAATATATCTGCGCAAGCTCTCTGCATTCCCGTGGTTGATGAAGACTTTATTTTTTTTGCCCTGAAACAGTTGCTGAATATTGAAAAGAACTGGGTCCCGAGCGCAACAGGAACTTCTCTCTACATACGACCGACAATTATTGCTATGGATCCGTTTCTGGGTGTTCGAGCCTCTCATACATATCGTTTGTTTGTTATTCTTTCACCAGTTGGCGCATATTATAAAGAAGGCTTTAATCCGGTTAAAATCTGGGTTACAAAAAACCATGTTAGAGCTGTGAGCGGCGGCCTTGGTAATGTCAAAACAGCGGGGAACTATGCAGCAAGTCTTTATGCCGGTGAAGAAGCCAGTAAAAATGGATATACACAGGTTCTATGGCTTGACGGAATTGAGCATAAATATGTGGAAGAAGTGGGATCTATGAACATATTTTTTGTCATAAACGATGAAATTATTACACCCGAGTTAAGCGGAAGCATACTTCCGGGCATTACCAGAAATTCTGTAATCTCTCTTGCGAAAAAATGGAATTTGAAAATTACAGAAAGAAAGATTAGTGTTGACGAGTTTGTTGATGCTCACGAATCAGGAAAGCTTCAGGAAATTTTCGGATCAGGTACGGCAGCCGTTATTTCGCCTGTTGGTGAAATAAAATACGGCGAAAAGGTTTTAACCATAAACAACGGTAAAGTTGGTCCTATGGCAAGCAAGTTTTACAATGCAATCACA
>JAJSZO010000247.1:0-1142 GCA_030262795.1 Deltaproteobacteria bacterium
AGCTTAAACTCATTACACGCGCGCCATTGTTCAGGGCAAAATCAATACTTTCAATTAAGGCGAAATTTGATGTAAAACCATTGTCATCAAAAACTCTGATAGGTATTATTGGATTATATCTATCTGTTTCTGAATCTGTTTTGACTCCATAAGGTTCTACAACACCGGCAGCGATTAAGGACATTTGTGTGCCATGCCCAAGGGAGTCTGAAATAGATTCATTCGGGTTCAAAGCATCAAATGATGCCGGTACAAAATCTTTAAGCCGGGAATCATGACTCAAACCTGTATCAAGAATGGCAATCCGCGCCTCGCCTCCCTGTTCACTAATATTGGAAGCGCTGGATACAGGTATAACACGGGCAGAGATTTTAAAAGGCGCTGCGATGGGATAGGCATAGTTAGGCTCGGCTTTTGCGACCCCAGGATGGTTTGTAAGCTGTTTCACGAGAGAAGAAATATCAGAATTTTCAGGAAGTATGATCTTATAAATTCCCAGAGCATCATTTCTGCCAACCACTCTTCCATTGATCTGCTTCAAAAGTCTTTTGAATTCCAAAAGATTTATTTCAGACTTGAGCCTCAGAAGTATTTCATTCTTGACAAATAATGATCCATCTTTTGGATTTCTCACAATCGACAGAACCGCCCCTGAATGGAGAGGTCTCATTAGCTCTTTATTGCCTGGCTTGAAAATCCGGATTTCACTGAGCTTGACAGGTGAAGAAAGTGGATCTTGGATGGATTCCCAGATCAGAATATAGCTGAAAGGCTTGAGGATCGCATCCACACCTTTTTGTATGTCCCGATCTTCAAATGATGCTGATATTTTGGGGTTAATCAGCGGGTCAATCCGTATCTTTATCCCAATATTGGCCATGTGCCGCAAAATGCATTGCAGGGGAACCTGATCCGCATGAAGTGAAAGCTTATCCTCATTAATCCGCACATCAAGGAGCTGGTTGCAAAAGCCTGGCTCCTGTTCGACAGCAAGAGTCATGGCGTGTGCATTTGCAGCGACCGGCAGAATGAGCACCAAGGCACTGCAATATATGAATATCTTTTTTAAAAATAATAAAAGCATTATTTCAGATAACTTTTTTTCCACTAATTCCTAAATTCCTAAATTCCTAAATTCCTAA
>JAJSZO010000247.1:1242-3462 GCA_030262795.1 Deltaproteobacteria bacterium
TGTACTGTCAGACAAATATTCTCTATATCAATATTATCCGTATCCACAGAAAAATCCATTGCCTTTTCATAAAAAGGATTCCGGCATATAAGGGTTTCTTCGATCTCTTCCATAAGCCCTTTTGATGTTAAAGATGGGCGTGAATCTTCCGTAGTTTCATCCTTTAAAATCCTGTCCTTGACAGTTTCAGGAGTTGCTCTTAACCAGATACTGACTCCGCTTTTTTTTATATTTTTTACATTTTTCTCATCAAGGATAGCTCCGCCTCCTGTTGCTATCACGTGTTTGTCAAGAGAACTCAACCTCTTTATTATAGCTGTTTCCTTTTTTCGAAATGATTCCCAACCCTGTGAGGCCACTATTTCAGAAATAGTCATACCGTATTCTTTAACAAGTTCAATATCCGCATCTATAAATTGCCACCCCAGTTTTTTTGCAAGAGATTTTCCCACGGAAGACTTCCCTGTACACCTGTATCCTATTAAATATATATTCATTATTCGTACCCCGTATTTCCTCACATAAAGGCCTTCAAAGACCTTCCAGAATTCAGGAAAAGATTTTTCTACACATTTTTCATCTTTTATTTTGATGCCTGGAACGACAAGGCCGGCAACAGCAAAACTCATGGCTATTCTATGATCATTGTATGTGTCAATTTCTGTCCCAACCGGTTTTCCGCCTTTTATAACCAAACCATTTTCAGTTGTATTTGCTTCAATTCCCATTTTTGAAAGTTCTGTTGTCACAGAGCTTAAACGATCGCATTCTTTTTCTCTTAAATGGGCAACATTTTTTATAATAGTTGTTCCTTTGGCAAAAGCCGCAACAACGGCAAGGGTAGGAACTATATCCGGCATGTTGGACATGTCAACCTCAATGGCAGATAGTTTATCCCCGCACACGGAAATGCCGTCATTTTCATAAAATACCTTACAACCCATTTGTTTCAGGACATCAGCAAAACCCACATCGCCCTGAATTGACTTTTTTGTTATTCCCTTAACCTTTATCTTTGCACCGGTTATAGCTGCGGCAGCCCAGAAGTATCCAGCCTGGGAACAATCCGGTTCAACATAATAATTGCCTGCCTTGTATGTTTGATTTCCAGAGACATTAAAGCTGGTGTATTCGTTTCGAGCAACCTTGATTCCAAGCTTCGTCATAATATCGACAGTCATATCAATATAAGGTCTGGAAACCGGTCCTTTGATTACAGTTATTTCAAGATTTTTATTAGTATATGGCGACATTAAGAGCAGTGAAGAAAGATATTGACTGCTTATACTGCAATTAAGCGCTATATGACCACCATCTATTTTACCGCCTTTGATTTTTATTGGAGGGCATCCATTGGCATTGACAGCAAATGCTTCAACCCCTATCTGATTCAAACCGTCTAACAGATCCTGTATTGGTCTTTCAGACATACGTTTTGTGCCTGTAAGAGTATATACACCATTTCCTATCGCGGCAATCCCTGTTAGAAGGCGCATCGACGTTCCGGAATTTGCAAGATAAATCGGGTCATTGCAGGGGCTAAGTATTCCCTTTGTCCCATGTACTACAACCTTCTCTTCATATGCATCTATCTTGACTCCGAGTTGTTTCAGCGCATTCAGGGTAAGCAGGGTATCTTCACTTTTTAAGCAATTTATTATATTGCATACTCCATCGGAAAGAGCTGTTGCTATAAGAATTCTGTGAGTATAACTCTTTGATCCCGGAACTTCAATTTCACTGTTTTTTATTTTTTGTGTCTTAATCTCAAGCATACGTACCAGTTTACAGTTTACGGTTCACAGTTTACGGCTACCGGCATAAAGCGTGACAGCTGCTTTGGTGGATTCGTCGCTTACGCTCCTTAATCCACCCTACGATTTTCGGCTACCAACGTAAGTTTGTAGGGTGGATTAAGCGAAGCGAATCCACCGAAAACTATAAATTCAATCAGCCATAGAACCAAAATAACAAGCCTACAATTTTCAATTATGGAAGTCAAGGCAAGTTCCAAGCCCACAGCAATTCTAATTATGGCATTTGATCACAGTGTAGGTTGGGTTGAGCAGAGCGAAACCCAACAAATTTAACAAATTATTCGCATAATCGTTGGGTTTCGTACCTCAACCCAACTTACAAAATGCCAAAATTAGAATTGCTGCCAAGCCCAGAGAGATGGAAGCGAAGGGTAGTCCCTAATACATGCCCCAGGTTCCAGCC
>JAJSZO010000248.1 GCA_030262795.1 Deltaproteobacteria bacterium
AGACCCGCGGATGTAAAAAGAATTTCCGCAAAGGTTTTTTCCATCATACTTAAAGAAGGTAAAAACAAGCAGATAAGACGTATGGTCAGGAAGATGGGGAATAAGGTTGTTCGACTTAAGAGAATAAGGATTTCAAATATAAAACTTGGGAATCTCGCTAAAGGGAACTGGCGTTATCTGACAGAAAAAGAGAAACAAGAACTTTTGTAACACAAAATCTGATGGAGAATAGGATATGGTAACATTTGAATCTTTGATTTCACGTAAGAGTAAAATCGCCATTGTTGGTCTGGGATATGTCGGGCTTCCCCTGGCTGTTCATCTTTCAAAGCACTTTGAAGTAGTTGGCTATGATCTAAAATCTGATAGAATTAAAGAACTTGAATCAGGCCGTGACCGAACGCTGGAGGTCTCTGAAGAAGATTTGAGTAAGGCTGGAATATTTTTCACAAGCGATAAAAAAGACCTGTCTGCATGCAGCTTTATTATTGTTGCGGTACCTACACCGATTGACGAGCATAGAATCCCGGATTTAAGACCTTTGATTGGAGCTTCAAAAGAGGTCGGGGAAAATATGATTAAAGGATCATGCATTGTTTTTGAATCCACGGTTTATCCCGGTGCTACGGAAGAAATCTGTGTTCCTATCCTGGAGCGGGAATCAGGCTTTATACTTGGAAGAGATTTTACCGTTGGTTATTCTCCGGAAAGAATAAATCCCGGAGACAAGGAGCACACTCTTGAAAGTATAGTTAAAGTGGTTTCGGGCTCGGATGAAGAAACAGCGGATCTTTTGTCTAATGTCTATGGTACGGTGGTAAAGGCGGGGATTCACAAGGTTTTTTCTATAAAAGTAGCCGAGGCAGCTAAGGTTATTGAGAATACGCAGAGAGATTTAAATATAGCACTTATGAATGAACTTTCCATGATTTTTAATAAAATTGGAATAGATACATTAGAAGTTCTTAAAGCTGCAGGGACAAAATGGAACTTTCTTCCTTTTAGGCCAGGCCTGGTTGGTGGACACTGCATCGGGGTTGATCCATATTATTTGACTTTCAAAGCCGAATCTTTAGGATACCGTCCCGAAATGATATTGGCAGGTAGAAGAATTAATGACGGCATGGGTAAATACGTTGCAGGACAGGCTGTAAAGTTGCTCATCAAAGCGGGTAAGCAGGTGCGAGGTGCAAAAATTGCAATACTGGGGCTTACCTTCAAGGAAGATGTGCCTGACTTGAGAAATACAAAGGTAATTACCATTATAAATGAGCTTAAGGACTACGGGGTGGAAGTTTCTGTGCATGACCCGCTGGCAGAAGCGAGCGAGGCCAAAATGTATTACAACCTTGAACTGCAGCAGGATATTCAAGAGCTTGCAGGGGTTGATGGAGTTGTTGTGGCTGTTATTCATAAATTATACAGAGATATCGGTCTTTCGAAAATTGCGGGTTTGTGTACAAACGGGGTGCCGCTTGTAATGGATTTAAAGAGCGCTTTCAGCATCGCCGAAGCAAAGAAACTCGGCATTAACTACTGGAGGTTTTAAAAATATTTTGAGCTGAGACCCGCTATGATTAAGAGAAATCTATACGATATAGCGTTTTCCTCATCATGTAGAGCAGGAGGGTTTTTTAATGAAATTTCCATACGGTATATCTGATTTTAAAAGTCTTATCACAGAGGGATATTTTTATTGTGACAGAACAGATAAAATCCCCTTGCTTGAAAATACAAAATCTCAGCTTTTTATTCGTCCCAGACGATTTGGGAAGAGTCTTGTGCTTTCAATGCTGGAAAATTATTATGATGTGGCAAAAAAGGACGAATTTGAAGCGATTTTTGGTGGGCTTAAAATCGGGAAGAATCCCACAAAACTGCGCAATTCATATTTTATTTTAAAATTTGATTTTTCCTGCGTTGATCCAACTGGAAATGCTGAAGATGTGAAAAAGGCTCTGTTTAATCATATTAATGGTTGTATTGAAGAATTTTATGCTTTTTATAAGTATAAAGGATATGAACTGCCTCAAATAAAAGTCAATTTTGATGATGCATTATATTCTTTAAAATCCCTGGTCAGTTCAATCCGCATGACCCCATACTCGGTTTATCTGCTCATAGATGAATATGATAATTTTGCCAATACAATAATGATGGGAATTCAGAGTTTTGGAAAAAGATATGAAGCTCTTGTGCATGACGAAGGACCTTTAAGAACTTTTTTCAAGACCGTAAAATCATTAACTTCCGGTTCCATGTTTGACAGAGTCTTTATAACAGGGGTTTCGCCTGTTGTTATGAGCGATATTACAAGCGGATATAATATTGCTGAGAATATCTATTTTGACCCTGAGTTTAATGATCTGTGCGGGTTTAAACGGAATGAAATCAAGGATGTAATCAAAGAGATTGTTGATAAATGCGGTTTTGAAAAGGATAAAATCCAGGAAGCTGTAAGTTTGATGCAGACTTATTACAACGGCTATACTTTTTCCCATGCAACAGATGAGCATGTTTATAATCCAACTCTTTCTTTATATTTTTTTAAGCAGTTTGAAAAAACATGCGGCTATCCGAGAAAAATGCTGGATTCAAACCTTGCGGTAGATGATTCAAAACTTGAGTATATTGCTCAGATTTCCAGAGGAAGAAATCTTTTAATAAATCTGGTGCAAAAAGATCAAGAAGTTATCATATCAGATATTGAAGATCGTTTTGGTATTAAAGATATGTTGACGGACAAATCTAAGGACAATACGTTTCTGGTCTCTTTTCTCTACTATTTTGGAGTATTGACCATTGCAGGCGACACTGAAGATCTGAAGGTTATCTTAAAAGTTCCCAATCTGGTTATGAAAAGCCTTTATGTGGAACGGATTCAGAAAATACTTCTGCCGGAACCGGAAGACAGAGATGATGGCAGGGATGCTGCAGAACTGGTGTATCAGAAAGGGGATATGGCTCCTTTGTGCAGATTCATGGAGGAGAGATATTTTAAGGTTTTTCATAACAGGGATTACAGATGGGCAAATGAACTGACATTAAAAACAGCTTTTCTAACGCTTCTTTACAATGACATTATCTATATTATGGATTCTGAAACTGCAATTGAACGTCGATATGCCGATCTGACCATGATCATCAGGCCGGATAAAAGATATGGCAAAATATTTGATGTCTTGATTGAGTTCAAATTTGTAAAGCTCAAAGATGCCGGAATGAACGCCGATCAGGCAAGGCAGCTTTCTGAAAATGAGCTGTATCTGATTCCTGAGATTGCAAAGCAAATAAAAGCCGGCAAAAAACAGGTAAAAGAATACGGCAAAAAACTTGAACACAAGCATGGAAACCTGCGCCTTCAAAAGTTTGTTGTAGTGGCTTTGGGGTTTGAAAGGATATGCTTTAACAAGGTCAGCTAAGGTTGTTCTG
>JAJSZO010000249.1 GCA_030262795.1 Deltaproteobacteria bacterium
AATAGAATGCCATGCTTTGCATTATATGTCCATAAATATTTTACCTATTGATATTATTGCTTTTTTGGTTTCAGTACGGTATGTTCAATTTTGGTTACACTCTATTCATTTAAACCCGGTCAGAGCAAAAATGGTTAAAACTCCGGAGGAATATGAGTGGTCGAGCTATAAATTTTACATCGGCGAGAAAAAACCTCCGGAATGGCTGTATAGAGATTTTATTCTTGGATATTTCGGCAAAAAAGTTTCAATTGCACAAAAAGAGTATCACAAGTTTGTAACAGCAATAGTTAACAAGAAATATGATAACCCATTAGATGAGGTTGTGAGTTCGACGCTACTGGGCAGCCCTGATTTTATAGCCTTTGTTAAGGATAAATTTTTATCGGGCAAAAAACCTGATAAAGATCTTCCGGCTTTAAAAGAATTGATTAAAAAAGCATCCCTGAAAGATATATTTAATGAAGTTGAATCCGTTTTCGGAAAAGAAGCGGCTTTGAGTCGAAATATAAAAATGTTTCTTTGCCGGAAATATACCGACGAAAAACTAAAAGATATTGGCGCTTATTTCGGGGTTGGAGAATCCGGCGTGTCTCAGGCATGCAGGCGTGTTAAAGATAAAATAAGAAAAGACAAAAAGCTTGAAAGAAAAATCTCAAAGATTGAAAAAAAGATAAAAGTGTGAAGAATGAAGACCTGACCCCTATGTCTTTTTTAAAAACAGATAATTACATAACAACTGGTCATGTAACTCAAGGGGCGGAGCTGTCTCAAGCTGAGAAGTAGCCAAAATAAAGCAACAAAAACACCAGCGTCCCGTCCACGTCGTCCGTCGTCCAGCGTCCCGTCCACGTCGTCCACGTCTCCCGTCCACGTCCCCACCTACCACCTACAAATTGGAATGAAAGCAAGTATCGTGCCGAACGGTATTGGTTTAGGAGGTAAAAACTTATGGTAATTATTCATAAACAAAACATTGTTGATATGTTCTTGCTGGAGACTTTCGCCGAGTTTCATCAAGTGCATGAAAAATTGTTTTTTTTTAAGGAAAAATATCATCGAGATTTTGAAACTTTTTCTATGGAAATAGACAGGGAAGAAGAAAACTTTGAGCATTTTGATGACTATATGGAGTGGAAAGCCTATGTCCAATTATTTGCCGATATTAAACAAAGGATTGAAGATCTAAAACATGGAAATTTTCAACTCGCTTAAGCGGTCCTTAATTGTACAAAAGTTTGAGGTTTTGGACCACAAGAGATGGCGGAGCGGACGTTACATCCGTCTGAAAATAATGTTGAAAGATAAGAGTATATTGTTCGTGAGAGAATATCTTGATGAAAATGAGCGTAACTATTCGTTTCATTGGCAGGATAAGAATGACAGACTTATAATTCGATGGGATAATGCTCAACATCACAAGGACATTAAGACATATCCTCATCATAAGCATACAGGTGAAACAATCACTGAAAGTTTTGAAATCTCATTAGGTGAGGTGTTAGCATATATTGAGGAATATATCGAATAGGGTTGTAGTATAGTCAACATCGTACAGTGGATTAATTATGTCTAAAGAAAAAAACAAGATTAATGCACTAATCAAAACGCTGCCCCATCACAGAAAAAAAGATAAAAGTGTGAAGAATGAAGACCTGACCCCTACTATGTTCCTGTAATTGAAGGGGCGGAGCTGGGTAACGTGTTGAAAAAGAGAGTTTTTCAAACAGTTATTATTCAAGTAGCAAGGAAGGGGAATGCAGTTGAAAAACAGGGACATTCTTGATGAATAAAGCAACAAAAGCACCAGCGACCCCACCTACACCTACCACCTAAGTATTTGCCCCAAAATAAAATACCATTTTAACGTGGGTTAATAGCGATTTCAACTGTAGTAGAATACTTTCCTCTGTGTGACTTGATTGATATGAGATTTTTTTAAGCTTTCGAAAAACTGTTTTATCAATATCAGTTCCAAGAACTCTTTTCAGATCATTTAATGATGCTATTTTATTTATATTCATATAGTTATGTAGATCCTTTATAGAGTATTCTTATACTCTCATTATGTCTTAATTCCTCCTCGTAAATCATGGTAGGCGATATTAGGACATAATGTAAATACTTTTCATGCTATTATTAAAATGTTTATATATGTTTTAATTTAAAATAGTTAACTCTATTCATGCTCTACTTAAATTTTTTATACCTCTATTAGTAATACCAGAAATCGACGTTAAAATGTTATTTTAAATTTGAGCAGATCCTAAGTCCTTAGGAAGGACACCCATAAGTTAATTTATTTTGATCTTTGTGTTTATTAAGATGAGGAAATAGACAGTTGCCGATTAAAAAAGAAATTGAGTTTGTTCTTCCTTTCAGTCAAGAAGATAGGTATAGGCATTATCATCTTAGGATTAGAAATGAAATTATCGACTTTGTTGTGCAATACGAAACTTTCATAAATGGCAAATGGTTTCCTGTAGTAAGATATGACACGTCTCATGGTTTTGCTCACAGAGATCTTCTTAACCTGAAGGGAGAGAAGCGCAAACCACCTATTTTTGTTAGTGATAAAAATGATGCTCTGACTTTTGCAGAAAATGATATTAAAGATAATTGGGAGCTATACAAGCAAAGGTTTATCCAGGAGGCAAAGAAATGAGAGAAAGAGAATTGATAGAAAAGAATATAACTTTAAGTGTTGAATTTAGTAAATATATTTTTGAACACTCAAAATTTGAAGATAAGATACCAAAAGGGGCACAAGTTGTGCTCCTTCCTGAGTATGATGAAGAACTGTCTTCTTATAATCTAATGATAGCAGAAAAGCAGAGAGAAAAAGGACAGCCTGTAGTGTATGTGAACATCAAGAAATTATTGGCTCCGAGGCTATCAAGGGTTTCCAAGGCTGCTCTGGAAGTAAAATATGGCTAAATATATGTGCGATATATTTAGCCTCGTTCTCGGCACGGCTCAACAAGGAATGAGGGAGGTACTAAGAGCCTATTTCAGTAGGCCATGTACACATGGTTCGTGCCCTTCCAACTGGCCTTTTGGGTCGCGCTTAGTCGCTCTACTGAAATAGGCTCTAAAGTAATGCAGTTAAGTAGGATGTCCCCTCTATTGAGAAAAGAAGAA
Source organism: Deltaproteobacteria bacterium (assembly GCA_030262795.1). Lineage (GTDB taxonomy): Bacteria > Desulfobacterota > Desulfobacteria > Desulfobacterales > ETH-SRB1 > B13-G4. The sequence continues at coordinate 3,142 of JAJSZO010000249.1, forward strand.
AAATTGCATGTGGCGATCAATTTCCCGGACGTATTGGATGATGCTACTATTGCAAAGAAAACCGGTTTTTCTCTGGACGAAGTGGAAAAACTGAGAAGAAACAATAAAGCCGTGTTTCTGTCGGAAGATAAGTTAAAAGTGTCAAGAATGAAGACCTGACCCCTATGTCTTCTCTGACCCCTATGTCTTCTCAATAATTTTGATTTTTATGTCTTGGACTTGGCACAAAAAAACCACCACAGTGATAACAGGGGACTTCTTCCATAAAAATTTTCCTCGAAAAA
>JAJSZO010000250.1 GCA_030262795.1 Deltaproteobacteria bacterium
AAATGAAAAGAGATTGCAGGCACAGATTGAGAAATATGAAGCGCTTAAACAATCAATCAAGCTTATCGATAATATAATTGACAGTAAACCGCTCTCCACGTCTGAATATGAAGGACCGTTGAAGGTTATTTGTGATTTTATCTATGTAACATATTGAAATTATTGATGCACATTTTAACCCCAAAAGTTGAGTTTTTAAAAAGCTAAAATATTACCAATATTTGAAATTAAGCTAACAAATATGAAACCGGCAAATGATATTCCGAAAGAACTAATAGAAGAAGCAAAGAATAAGCTGAATTCCTTTATAGCCGCTGCAAAGAAGGCAAAGGTTGAAATCAGGCATTGTCCTGAAATATTTGCTGTTATGAAAAAGATTTTTGCTTTCAGTGATTTTGTTGTTAGAGGATGCATACACAATCCACAGATGCTGGCTGATCTTATTATAAGCGGCGATATTAAAAGACGGTACGCAAAGGATGAATATAATCATAAGCTTAAAATCTTTCTTTCTGAGGCAAAAGAAAATAATAATCTTTCCGAAATGCTGCGTTGTTTTAGACTTCGTGAGAAAGTAAGAATTGCCTGGCGGGATCTTGCAGGCTGGGCAGATCTGCCGGAAACAATGGCTGATCTTTCAAACTTTGCAGATGCATGTTTAGAAGAAGGGCTTTCAGCCTTTTATGAATCTTTATGCTCTGAATACGGAACTCCTGCGGGAGCTGACGGCTCGCAACAATATCTTGTGATTTTTGGTATGGGCAAACTTGGGGCACATGAGCTTAATTTTTCTTCAGATATTGATTTGATTTTTGCATATGCTGAAGCAGGGAGAACAAAAGGCAGCTCAAAGTCAATCACTAATGAAGAATTTTTTGTACTCCTTTGCAGGCGTCTTTTAAATGTAATTGGAACAACCACTCCGGATGGAGTTGTTTTTCGAGTTGATATGCGGCTTCGGCCGTTTGGCGAAAGCGGACCTTTGGTTATGAGTTTTGATAATATGGAAGCTTATTACCAGAGACATGGCCGTGAATGGGAACGTTATGCCTGGATCAAGGCAAGGGTTGTGGCCGGCAACAAAGAAACCGGCAAAAAACTTCTAAACAGACTTAAGCCTTTTGTTTTTCGCAGATACCTTGATTTCGGAGTTTATGAATCTTTAAGGGATATGAAGCACAAAATTTCTCTTGAAGTAAATCGTAAGGGAATGAGAGGGAATGTTAAGGTTGGCCCCGGAGGTATAAGGGAGATAGAATTTTTCGGACAGATATTTCAACTTATACGTGGAGGAGTAGTGCCTGTTCTTCAGGAGCGTAGTATTCTGAATGTGTTAAAAATCCTTGCAAATAGAAGGTATATTCCACAGGATGTTTGTAATAATCTTACAGAGGCATATGAGTTTTTGCGAAATACAGAGCACCGGCTTCAGGAATTTTCTGATCAGCAGACCCATAAAATCCCGCCAGATCCTGTCGGAAAAGCACGCCTTGCCGCATCCATGGGCTTTGATAAATGGGAGTTTTTTGCGTTAGAGCTTAAACGGCACATGGAAGGTGTTCACTATCATTTTAATAAATTGCTTGCCACTGAAGATTTTGAGACAAAAAGCGAAAAAATTGATAATGAATTGAAAGATGTATGGCTTTGTCTGATAGAAAATGACCATAGCAATAAAGTGCTTTTAAATGCCGGCTTTGACGAGCCGAATGAAGTATTGCGTTTGCTGGAACATCTTCGTAATGATCCGGAAACACGGTCACTGAGTAATGAAGGGCGAAGGCGGCTCAACAAGCTTATCCCGTTTGTGTTGAAGGAAGCCGGAAAATCCGAACACCCAAATCTTACTTTAAACCGTATAATTGATTTGATCAAAGTAATAGAAAGGCGAACCTGTTACATAGCTCTTCTCATAGAGAATCCTGATGCTCTTGTTCATCTCGTCAGACTCTCAAATACAAGTCCATGGATAGTTTCTTTTCTGGCACTGCACCCTGTTCTTTTGGATGAATTGCTTGATGCCCGCACCCTGTATATACCACCTGAAAAATCTGATATTGTAAATGAGATAAGAAAAAAACTGAGCCATATACCTGACCGGGATCTTGAATATCAAATTGAAGAGTTGTGCATTTTTAAACAGATCAATATATTACGTGTTGCAGTAGCGGATGTTACAAACGCCATTCCTTTGATGAGAGTAAGTGATCGTCTTACCGATATTGCCGAGACAATAATTAATGAAATTCTTGAACTTACCTGGAATTATTTAATTAAAAAACATGGAAAGCCGACCTGCCTTCTTGACGGAAAAACCAGCGAAAGGGGTTTTGTTGTTATAGCCTATGGCAAGCTGGGCGGTATTGAACTCGGTTATGGTGGTGATCTTGATCTGGTTTTTCTTCATTCAGCAATTAAAGGACAAACAAAAGGCGGAATACGTTCAATAGATAACTCTCAATTTTTTGCCCGCCTGGGGCAAAGAATTATTCATATCCTAACAGCACATACTTCTGCGGGAAGACTGTATGAAACAGATATGAGATTGCGTCCAAGCGGAAGCTCAGGATCTCTGGTTTGCCACATTGAAACATTTAAAAGATATCAGATTGAAAAAGCCTGGACGTGGGAACATCAGGCACTTGTTAAGGCAAGAGCTGTAAGCGGAGATATTATTCTGGCAAGGTATTTTGAACAGATAAGGAAAGAGGTGCTTACTCTTTCACGCAGCAAAACCAGGCTTCAGCAGGAGGTCGTGGATATGCGAGAACGTATGCGCAAGGAGCTTTTAAGCCCGGAACCAGGTTTTTTTGATCTCAAGCAGGACGAAGGAGGTATGGTTGATATTGAGTTTATAGTTCAGTATCTTGTACTTTTGAAATCCAGCGAATATAATGAACTTGCCGGATGGACAGACATTGTGCGTCTTCTGGAAACATTGATTGAGACAAAGATAGTGGACGATTCTACTGCGCGTTTCCTTAAGGAGGCCTATCTGGAATATAGAACATCTGCTCACAGGCTCAGTCTTCAGGAAAAACCTGCTAAAGTACCTGATAGTGAATTTATTGATCTGCGCGAAAACGTAAAGAAAATCTGGAAAATTTTTACAAACAATGACCGATGACTATTAGGAACGTGGACGAATCCACCAAAGCAGCTGTCCCGCCTTATGTCGGTAGCCGCTGAAACAGCAGGGTTCGGGCTGGATGACCGGCCTGTGAGCGTTGACTTTCCGATAGTTCGGGGTGAAGGATATTTTGTTTTTATAAAGCAAGATGTTTCGGATTTTCGGTAAGGAACGTGGACGAAATAACTTCCCCAAGTAGGCGCATAGATTTGGGTCGAATTTGCCCAAATCTCAAATATAGGCTCAGATCGCAAAAGTTGATGGAATAGCGAGCTATT
>JAJSZO010000251.1 GCA_030262795.1 Deltaproteobacteria bacterium
ACCGATCTTGTCGAATCATTGGATGGAGAAGAAAAGCTTGGCCAGCCCATGATCCATCTTTCGGTACCCAGGGACTGGGGGGTTATTGATGCCTTTGTCCTCCCATGGTTTCGCAATCGTTTCTACCCTGGAGAAAAAGGCCGTCTGCGGACCCCACTTGTAGTTGCTACCGATCTGGCCCATTATGAAAGCGGGGCAGAAGAAAGCCACATAGACCTGGCTCTGCGCTACACTCTGACCTTTGGCGAGACAGATGTTGGAATCTATCATTTTATTGGTACCTCACGCCAGCCGACCCTGTTCATAGGACTTCAGGACAGGACCCCTGTACTAATTCCCTACTACGAGCAAATCAATCAGACAGGCTTGGATGTACAGATGGTCGTCGGTAACTGGCTGTGGAAGGGTGAGGCATTTCTCAGATCCGGCCAGGGCCGCTCTTTTGCTGCCACCACCTTTGGTTTTGAGTATACTTTTGTTGGAATAGGTGAGAGCGAAATGGATCTGGGCATCATTGGTGAATACGTTTTTGATGACCGTGCAAGTCATATGGCCTCGCCCTACAATAACGATGTAATGAGTGGACTACGCCTGGCGGTAAACGATGCCGAGGGGACAGAAATTCTGGCAGGGATAATTAAAGATGTTGAGCTGTCATCAATGTTTTCATCCATTGAGGCCAGCCGCCGCCTGGGAGAAAACTGGAAAATTGCAGTTAAGGCCGCCTTTTTCACCAACGTCGACAGGCAGGATTCTGCCTACAACTTGCGTAATGATGACCATATTAAAACTGAATTGTTTTTTTATTTTTAGTTGACGGTGGTGGCAGGCAAATTCTGTTTGAGTTATTCCTATAGGTAATCTTTACGTCATAAGCATCATCCTTTATCTATTGAAAGACAATTCGCCATTGGTAATTTATTCTCACGCTCCAAAATCCTTTGAGAGTTTGAAAACTTTCTCGTTTGATAATCCTACAAGGGCTCTCTTATCGCTTTTAGTTTTTCAAGGTCTTTGTCAAATGAAATTACGATTTTTGAATTAGAAGAATATGCGGCAAGAATGCAATCTACAATATCAATATTTGAATCCTCGTATTTCAGTAATGCTTCAAGGACTTCCGATTTGCCGGGATTAACAATCCCGAAGAAATTCAATATTCCGTTTAATTTTCCTACAATCTCGCTTTTGGGAATCCGGTAATATTTTTCCATTACATAGATACATTCAACAATGATAACATCCATAATTTCAGCCTTTTTTGTCCCTTCAGATACATCCAGCATAAATGATTCCGCCTTCGGGCTAAATTCTGCGTGATCCCCCAATAGATATCTCAGGATAACGTTTGTATCAATCAGATAAACCTTCGCGGGCAACTTCATTTGCAATTCTCCCTTTAATTTTCTTCCTTATTGTATTCAGAGAAACATAATCCTTAGCATATTTCTTGAGGCTTCCCGCTAAATTCCGGGCAGGTGAACCTGGAAGCCCCTTCAGCTTTACCTCATTGTCTTCAATTAGAAACAATATCCCGCCCTCTTTTTCTATCTTTAGTCTTTCTCTTATCGGTTTGGGTATTGTTATCTGACCCTTCCTCGATATTTTGGCATACATCTTTCATCTCCTTTACTTTTCCATATTGTACAAGATATTAATCAAATCTTTACTTATCCTTTTTGTCAAGCATTTTTTATTTCCCAGATGGTTGCGTTTGTTTAACCCTGAATCCAGCTTTCAGCGGGAAACTTTGAACCTGAGTTACGATTGATCTTACAAAAGAAAGCTTTTCTTTAGAATTGGAAATATATAAAAATTAACTTGATAGTATAGGAATTTCCTTTTTTTTGATAGGATATACAGGATGATTAGGATATAAAGAAATCATGTAAATCCCGTTAATCCTGCCAGAAAAGTCCGCCCGAAGGGCGCTAATTTAATTTTTTCACTATTAATTCAGCTCGGGTTTTCTAAAAGGAGATTATAATTAAAGCTCTTTTGTGCCTTTGTGACTTAGAGCCTATTTCAGTAGGCAACTAAGCGCGACCCAAAAGACCTGTTGGAAGGGCAGCATGGCCTACTGAAATAGGCTCTTAGTGGCCAATTTTTTACAAACAATTAAGCGAGGTGTCATGCACCATACCGACATAGAAAAGCTTTCTTCAATTATTAATCAAGCCTTACGAAAAGATGTCTTCCTGGGAACATGCTGTGGTTAAGGAAAGCGGTCTTACCCCGGCACAGATGCATACCATCGAAATTTTGGGCCACCAAGAAAGCCTGAGAATGAAGGACCTGGCCCAAAAGTTAGGTGTGACTACAGGAACTCTCACGGTTATGATCGACCGATTGGAACAAAATGATTTGATTTCGCGCAAGCCTAATGAAAACGACCGTCGTTCAATCGTTCTTGTCCTCACGAAAAAGGGTCAAAAATATTTTAAAGAACACCATAAACTGCACCTTGGACTAACCCGCGAAATCACATCTTCATTGACCGAAGATGAAGCTGTGCAGCTTTATATCTTTGTCAGCCTGTTCTGAATTTATTCATCCATCACCTTCCTTTGACCTCAACCAGAATTCTGGGTTCAAACAAAAATCTTGACATAAAACTTCTCGTCTGTTAGGAATATCTAAATTATTTAGCAGTATCAAACTTTGAAGAGATGTCTAACGGTTTCCTGCCCTAAGAACGGGAGAGAGTGAAGGCGTAACTTGGATTGCAGAAAATATCTGCGTTGCGTTTTTTTGTTTAAACCTAAGTTGAGCGATTTATGCTGAAGAAATGTGCTAAGATCTTGATGTATAAGGGTTTGCGAAAACCGCAGGCATACCCATGGATATGTCAAGGATTTTCGCTAATCCTTGATACGCAAGAGATCAGTGCAGATTGAGTCAAAAATCGCTCAATTTGGTTATAAAGCAGGCGTAGCGATAATATGGAGCTTGAGGAAAGGCCGGAGAATTTGGGTATTCAAACAATTATCATAAATTGAGGGACAAAGTATTGATCGACGATTTGGCCAGTTAACCAAATATTTTCTGAGGGAGATATGAACATAAGAATGTCAATGGACAATAGCAAAGGGATGCTTGATGCTTTAGCGGAACTTTACTGCACATCAAATCATACAGAAGGTTTTGAAACCATACTGGAAGCTTCGGAGGGGATTGAGAAAGCATTGATGTGGTTGTTTGAATTACGTTCCGGGTTTGAACTTATGATTTCAAGCATGGAGCAAAGACAAAACCTTATCGCAAATGTTGAAGAAAAGGGCTCGCAGTTAACAATTTCCTTCTGCCTTTCAGGAAAAATGCGAGCTTCTTTTAGAGATCAGAAAGATGGTTTTATTGTTGGTTATGGACAAA
>JAJSZO010000252.1 GCA_030262795.1 Deltaproteobacteria bacterium
ATAAAAACTATTGATCTTGACAACGGACTGAAATTGAAATTATTTGATGCTTCCCGGAAATTGGTTGGTGACAGGTGGCTTGTTTCATTAATTGCCAGGATAGAGATGCCAATCAACGATTTATTGCTTAAAAAGGATGAGTCCCAATTATTAAATGTTGACGAAGTTAGAAAGGTTCTGGGGGAAAAATTGCTTTTTGAGCAGAAAAGGGAGAAAATTTTTATTGATGACAAAGAAAAAGATGAAGTCATGAAAGGAATGCAGGATTTGTTTTTGAGTAGCTCCCTTTCATATTTTTCACATCCGGATTTCCCGCAAAAATATATTTTAAAAAAATTTAATGAAAAGATTAAAAAAGATTTATGGTACAAAAATAGTTAACAGTTTACGGTTGTCAGTTCACAGTTTTTTAACCGTGAACCGATAACTGTAAACCGTGAACGGCTACAATGATATATCTCCTCCTTAATCCTAATAGTAATACCAGATAGTATTATAGTTCGCAGTATTCTCGCCGATAGATTTTAATCTTTTCAGATAATCATAAATTGAGACGTCAGTGTAAATGTAGGTGTCTGCCAGTGACAGCTTCTTTTCCCATGGGTGGAATTCAAAGACCCGACGGCCGTTCGGTAATATGGAGATTACATCATGGTGCTGGTTTGCCCGAAGGTAGTTTTTGCCGAGTCCGGGCACATTAAAGACTATTTCGTCCGTACGAACTGATCCAGGCAGGAGCCGGGCTTCTTCATTCTGCTCCTGCATTAACCTGGCGATTGGAACCCTGAAATTATCAGTTTCTTCTTTTCCTTTTGTGTTAAAGGTATAATAAGGAGCTACTCCTATTAAACGCAGCTTGAGCCTTAAAGCAACCGCCTCGAATTTTCTGGAATTATAGAAAGTATAAACTAACTGGTTGTTTACTCCTATTCCAGCTCTTCGAAATTTCTGAATCGCTTCCATTGTTCCGGAACTAATTTCGTAAGGGTGCTCAAAGTGTGTGACTATTAAAATTTCTCTCTTGCCCGGCTTATGAAATTGGCTGATTTTTTCTACCAGTGAATCCGTCATTCTCATTGGAAGAGTCACTGGTGTACGCGTTCCTATTCTAATTCTTTCTATGTGTTTTATATGCGAGAGCTTTAATAGCAATTCTTCAATTTTTGTGTCGGATAGAAGAAAAGGATCTCCTCCGGTTATCAGAATTTCTTTGAGCTCTGGTGTTTCAGCTATCCACTGTATAGCATTTTTCAGCTTTTCTTTTGATAATGCAGCATTTCTGGAGTAAACATCTTCTATCTCCCAATTTCTCTGACAATAGACACAAATTTGAGGGCATGTCATAATTGGTTTAAGAATCGCAATCATTGGATACCGACGGGTGATTCCTTCTATAGGAGATGTGTCATGCTCAAGCATAAAGTCCAAAGAAGATTCTTTATTTTCCTTTTTTTCTTTCAGCTTTGTTATATAATCAATGCTTGGAATAACCTGTGAACGTATAGCATAGTCATTATTACGGCTTGTATTATTGTCCATGAGTGACAGGTAATACGGAGTTATGCCAAAAGGTATTTTGTATTTTCTTGCAAGCTTAACAGCAAGGTATTCTTCTTTAGTAATTTTGAGGAGAGAATTCAGCCTGTTTGCACTTCTAATTATATTATGTGTATGCCATTTCCAGTTTTTCCAGTCTGATTCAGTTGCATTAAAATGTTTTAATATCCTTGCTATGTTTTTCTTCCTTTTTCTTATTACATCTTTATCAAGGCCGTCAGGATAACGGTCTATGAATTTTTTTGCAATTTTTCCCATTCTTGACAGGTCCGCTGACCTCATCCTTGCGGCCTTTTTTCCCTTGTGTTTTGCAAAAGAGGGAATTTTATCTGAATATACACCGGTTTTTCCTGTAATTCCTTTTATAAGGTGGTCAAATTCTGCAAAAAATCCGGGATCGGGTATTTGAATTTGTTCAAAATTTTCTTTATGCAGCAAATCGTTGATGTACTGAAGCAGGCTGAAACCGGCAAGGCTTTCATTCCTTGTAGACAAAATGTTTCTAAAAATCCGAATCGCATCTCTGGTTAATATCCATTCGAGTGGCGGAATAGCGGGCTCATCCTCAAATGTAGACATCAACATGTCGGCCAGGAATTTATTTATTTTCTTTCTTTTGATATCAATTGGATCTAAAGAAAATATGATCTCTTTTAACGCAGGAGCATTATTTAATATTTTATCAAATTTGTTTCTAATTTTTTCTTTTTCCATGAATCTATTCTCAACTTAGGTAATAACTTTTAATTGTTTTAAGGGCTCACTCAAAGTATAACTAATCAGAAATAACAAAAGTCTGTAATTATTATAGATTTTTCAGCAGCATAACTCAAGTCTTATTTTAAGGAACGTTCCTAACCTTTGAAGGTAACAAGTCGCAATGATTAAAAATATTTCGAGCAATAATGACCTTTCTTTTTTAGCCTGCATTTATAGTATATTTTTATGCATTCTTTTCGGGGCGAATGCTGTTGCCATTAAAATCAGTCTGTGCGGGCTGGGTGCTTTTACCACAGCCGGACTACGTTTTACCATAGCCTCAATAGTTATTTGCCTGTGGGCAAAGACAAGCGGACTTTCATTTAAGATCAGAGAAGGGCAGCTTTACCAGCTTTTTGTTATCACAATAATTTTTACTGTTCAGTTGTCTCTGTTTTATCTGGGGTTGAGCAAAACCAATGCTTCCCGTGGAACTTTGTTAGTTAATATTTTACCTTTTTTTGTTCTTTTTCTTGCTCATTTTTTTATCCCTGGAGATCGGATAACGGTAAGGAAAATAATAGGCATGGTTACAGGTTTTGCAGGCGTGGCTTTTGTTTTTTTTGAAAAAGAAAGTGTAACAGCCGATTTTCAGACCGGGGATATCATTATTCTTGCAGTTGCCTTTTTATGGGCATGCAACATTGTTTATGTTAAAAGAATAATAGATAGTTTTGAAGCATTTCATATTGTACTCTATCCTATGATTTTTTCTGTCCCTTTCTTTTTTATTGAGGGTTTTTTGTGGGATAGCAATATGATAGCATATGTTGATTTAAAAATTCTGGGATCTTTATTATATCAAAGCCTTGTTACGGCTTCTTTTGGTTTTGTGGCCTGGAATATGATGCTTAAAAAATATGGAGCTACAGCTCTTCATTCTTTTGTCTTCGTGATGCCCATATCCGGAGTCGTGCTTGGGGGGATAGTGTTGGAAGAACCCATTACCTTTAACATAATGATAGCCCTGTTACTTGTTGTGTCAGGAATTATAGTGATTAATTTTAAGCCTAAAAAACCGACACCTATATTTCCACTCGGCAGAGGGATATGAG
>JAJSZO010000253.1 GCA_030262795.1 Deltaproteobacteria bacterium
CCTGAAGAAAAGCCTTTATCCGTTCAGATATTTGGAGCTGATCCTTCAATAATGGCTGAAGCGGCTAAAATAGTTGAATCTTCAAGGGCATCTTTACTGGATATTAATTTTGGATGTTCGGTTAAAAAGGTAATTAAAACAGGTGCCGGAGTTGTTCTGATGAAAGAGCCCGAAAGGGCGGAATTATTGTTAAAGGCGGTTCGAAAGTCAGTAACTATACCGGTTACCATAAAAATAAGGACGGGATGGGATAAATCAGGAGATGATGCTTTCAGGATTGCAGAAATTGCTGAAGCGTGCGGTGTGGATGCAATTGCCGTGCATCCTCGAACTGCTTCCCAGGGATTCAGGGGTAAAGCAGACTGGTCAATCATAACATCAGTAAAAAAAATCGTTTCTATTCCTGTAATTGGAAACGGCGATATTATTACTCCGGATGATGCTGTTAAAATGCAACAGGATACGGGCTGTGATGGTATTATGATTGGGAGGGCTGCCATAGGCAATCCATGGATTTTTGCTCAGACATTAGCACGTTTCAGAGGGAATGAATCGTTTTATGTGGATTTTGCACATCGCTTTGAAGTTATGTCAAGATATATTCATGAGTCAGTAAAATATTTTGGAGAAAAGCAAGCATGCCTTATGATGCGCAGCCGGCTCGGATGGTTTGTCAAAGGATTGAAATGCAGCAGTAAATTCCGTGAGTCAATAAAACAAATTTCATCAGAAGATGAAGCCATAGATTTTTTAAAATCATACATGAAATTTCTAAGCGCGTAAGGAACGTGGACGAATTAACTTCCCCAAGTAGGCGCACAGATTTGGGTCGAATTTGCCTAAATTTCAAATATAGGCTCAGATCACAAAAGTTGATGGAATAGCGAGCTATTTCAATATGTTTGGGATTTGAGACTGGATTTGAAATTGGGCAAAGGTGGCCTGAAGCTATGATGCATAGTTGGGGAAGTTATTTCGTCCACGTTCCTAAGGAACAAGGACGAAATAATGGCTATGAACGTCCGGCTATTCCTTTATTTTTACTACACTTCCGGTCTTTATGCTTTTGCCTGAAACATGGGTTGCCTCGGCTCTATCAGGATAAAGTGCGGTTATCATAATTTCTCCAATTTTAGGCCCTGGAATGAAAAATTTCCGGTCATCTTTTCCATCAAATATGTTTCCGCTATCATATACTTCAAGTTTGTCTCCAGGAATAAGACCCGATCTTTTTCCTGAGGATATTATTATTTTATTTTTACAGCTTGAAATTACACATCCTTTCCATGGTTGCATACTGACTGCATCGCAGATCTTTTCGCCTATGGGAATAGACGCATTTAACAGAGCATCGGTTAACGCAGATATTTCATTTGCATTTCCGTTTCTGAGATTATTAAGGTCTGATTCTTCGACTTTGATTTCATAATCAAAGCAGTCATCGAAAATTTTTGCTCCGGTTTCAGTATCATAGGCTTCTACAACAATTTGAAATCGAATAAAGTTATAAGTATTCTTAAACCACAGAATTCCCTTGTTTTTTTTATTCCCGCATATATCTATAAGGCTTCCTGTAACAATTGCATTCAGACCCAGTTCTCTGCCTGTTTTTGCAAGAACAAGGTTATCAATTCGTTCTGAGGCAAATTGCGGAAACTCAGCTATTTGATCAGGATATCCCATATCTTCCGGTTTTATAATAATAATGTCCGGGCATCTTTCCTTTATACTTTCGGCAAGCTTAATATGAAAGATTTCTTCGAAGTTATTAACAGCCAAAAAAGTACGGTTTTCAAAGAAACTTATTCCAATTTTTTTCCTTAAATCACTTGCAGGGGTTTTTATATCGCAAACTATTTTTTTTATAGCCGGCAAAAATGAGCATCCTGCAATCAGCACTGTGAAAGAAAATAAAAAGCAGACGGCAATAACGACAAGTATTTGATTAAAAATCTTTGAATAATAAAATCTCATTTTTTCCCTACCTTAATGTATTATATTCGACGGCAACTTTTGTAGTAATGCCGCCTCTTGCTGTAAAATTTCCTGCAACTTCCATCCATTTCGGATTAAGCGCCTCAACCAGGTCATTTAATATGTTGTTGACCACATGTTCATAGAAAATACCGACATTTCTATACTGCAACATATAAAATTTTAGAGATTTTAATTCAACAATTTTATTATTGGGTATGTATCTTATTGTTATACATCCAAAATCCGGCAGTCCTGTCATCGGGCACACGGATGTAAACTCGGGTTGTTGAATTGTAATATTAACGTCCCTTACTTCTTTAAATTGGTAGTCAATAATTGTGAGCAAATCAATTTTAACTGTGTCTGGTGTTTTTATGTTGTAGCTTACATTTTTTTCAGACTGTTTGGACATGAGACTATTCCTTTGGCATATGCAGGGGCGATTACAAGCTTAGGAACGTGGACGAAATAACTTCCACAACTATGCATTATAGCTTCAGGCCGCCTTTGCCAAATTTCAAATCCAGGCTCAAATCACAAAAATATCAAAATAGCTCGCTATTCCATCAACTTTTGTGATCTGAGCCTATATTTGAGATTTGGGCAAATTCGACCCAAATCTGTGCGCCTACTTGTGGAAGTTAATTCGTCCACGTGCCTTACGCTACTCTATGAAAAATGGAAATTTCTGACAGAACTCATAATTGCAATCCATAATCAAAAATTTGTATTGCAAAAAATAGTGTTTACAAAATCATACTTATTTTATATAGATATATATAACATTTTAGCTTTATGAAATAAACCAGAGAAGCGGATATATTTTTAACAATCTAAAATGTTACGATAAATATAGTTTTGTGCCTTTAGTTACTTTATTATACCAAATTTTACGTAAATTCAAAGGTGTTTTTATGGGAAAAAAGAGCTTGATTAAATCTACTGCAAAAAAGCAGACTAAATCTGCTAAAAAGGCCAAAGTTACAGCAAAAGCCCAAACTGCGGTCAAAGCAAAGACAACAGCTAAAACTCGCAGCAAAAAACCCGTTGCAGCGGCAAAAAAGAAGGTTTCATTAAAGCAGCTTGTTTTAAAGAAATTTGAGCGTTGGAAGCCGGACGAGGTTTTCAGAGCAGCCACAGATGAGGAATATTTAAAAAATTTTACGTCACCGCCGATTGTTTCCGGATTGAGCGATAAAGAAGCCAAAAAGATAAAGGCATTATTGCTCAAAAAGAGAGACATGGCAACTATTAAGGCTGAAATAAAGAAGGAAGCCGCTGAGAAGGCTGCCGCTAAGAAAGCCGCTGCCGAGAAAGCCGCCGCTGAGAAGGCTGCCGCTGAGAAAGCCGC
>JAJSZO010000254.1 GCA_030262795.1 Deltaproteobacteria bacterium
TCTGATGACGACATCTGCGTAGCTGGCAAGATAATTCATCTAAACTGACATGAAGAATATCATGCCAGGCAACAGTACTCAAATAAGGAGAATAAATTATGCCCGCTGCTGCACGTGTTGGTGATATGGTAAAACAGGATTCACCTCATTGCCATGCCCCTATCCATCCGCCTGCACCGGTTCCTACCCCTTCTGCCCATCCAGCGCTTCCTTTGACGATAATTACAGGTGCGTCTACTGTACTCATCGGCAACCAGCCTGCCGCTCAAGTCGGAAGCACAACCACGCCGTGTACACTTCCCGCTTGTGTACCAGGAGGTCCTGATACCGTAGCTATGGGTTCGACAAGTGTCATGATCGGTGGCCTGCCCGCTGCCAGAGTAAATGATCTAACTGCTCACCCGAGCTGTGTGGCTCCTATTCCTGCGCCGGTCGGAAAAATACTTCCACCTGGATGCCCTACAGTAATGATTGGGGGATGAGACTTATAAAGCAGCTCCATTTTGAAAAACTCAAGCCTTTGTGCCCGATATGCTGTTCTAATGGACAAGAATCATTCCTCGAAATCCGATCTGTCCTCAAAGAAAGCAATAATTCGATAATTGAAGGGATTCTTAGCTGTACAAACACTCAGTGTCTCAGCGAATATCCTGTTATTGATGGAATGCCGATTATTGTAAGCAACCTCAGGACATATATCTCACAGAATTTAATTCCGATCCTTTGCCGTGATGATCTGACAAACACAATGGAAACTCTCCTGGGAGACTGCTTTGGCCCTGGATCGGCATTTGACTCTCATCGTCAGCATATCAGCACTTACGCATTTGATCACTATGGCGATCTTGACCCTGAAGAAACAACTAAATCACCCGCTTTACCGGGATCAATAGTAAAACTGCTCAGGCGAAGCCTCCTGTCAATGGAACATAAGGTCAGAGGCCCTGTTACTGAAAAAATTTTTGCCGAATTTCAACAAGGCAAACAGCGTGAAAAGGAACGTCTGTCAATACTTAAAGATCGGCTTAAAGAGCAGTCCAGATTTTGCAAGGCTGCACTGATTCAGCGAGTACCTCGCATTGTTTTCTGAGCTTAGCATGTTTCCAAAGGATGTGGTTCAGAAGGCGAAAGAAAAGATTTCAGATATTGATTTGCCAGTCGGGATAGATTTTAAAGAAAAATAACTTGATAGAAGGATTATATGATGCCCCCTATCCATTTATTACCGCTATGCCGGTAATAGATCCTGCTTTCTTTGCCGCGAGCCTACCGGGTCAACCAAAATCGATGATATTGCTGCTATAACGGTAAGAAAGAACTGTTTTAGGTCGGAGATGGGTAGTCCCTACAAAGCAATGCAGGTTAGGGAATATCGCCTTGTATTACCTTACAAACACCTGATTTTTCGCCATGTGCTGCCAGAAGCCATGATATGTAACCTGTTGAAATTATTGACCCGCACTGTTTTGTAGGAACTACCCGGAGATAAACAATAATCTTGATTTGTCTTGACAAAATGCCGCAATAGCGGTAATAAATATGGGTAAAATAGAATATTGTGAGAAAAACTTAGAATCCTGGCTAAAGAATACTACGATGGCGGTAAAAATAGATAACATTAATTTCAAGCACGTTGGCCGAATTATACATTTTCACAGGAAAAAAGCCGGCCTCTCGCGAATTGATCTGGCAATGGTTGCCGGAGTCGGGAAAACGGTCATCTACGATATTGAACACGGTAAAGAAACAGTTTGGATTAAAACGTTGCTGAAGATTTTAAAAGCATTGAATATTACCATGCTTTTGGACGGTCCCATAATGGAACATTTTACGGAAACTGAAGATGCAAAGAGCTGAAGTGTTTGTGTATAGCCAATTAGCCGGCATCCTTGAAGAAATTACGCCGGGCAGTGCGTACCGGTTTATCTATCACGAGGGTTATTCAGGACCTCCGGTTTCTTTGGCCATGCCGATAGCTGATGCGCCTTATACATATAACCGATTCCCCCCGTTTTTCGAAGGCCTGTTGCCGGAAGGATATAATCTTGAAGCCCTTTTAAGAGCTTATAAGATTGACCGCAACGATCTCTTCAGACAACTGTTATTTGTGGGAATGGACATGGTTGGAGCTATCACGGTTCGGGAAATAAAATGAACACATGCCCGATTACATATCAACCCTGTGAAGGCAAGTATTCCATTCAAGGCCTCAGGCGGTTATCACAAAGACTGGATGATTTAGAGGATTTACCTACGGCAGCGGAGCAAATACATGAGGCCGCTGTCCGGGTGCCCAAAATGTCCGTCCAGGGCATCCAGCCGAAACTTAGCGCAACTCTTAATGTAAGCCGGCGGCGATTCGAAGTTGTAGATATCGGCGGTCACTATATCTTGAAGCCTCAGAACCCTAATTTTCCGCAGCTCCCTGAAAACGAAGATCTCTCAATGCGGTTAGCCGGTGCGGCCGGCATTGATGTTCCTTTGCACGGGCTGGTGTATTCGAAAGACGATTCATTTACTTATTTTATAAGACGATTCGACAGGATTAGTCGGAATAAAAAGCTTGCTGTTGAAGATTTTGCGCAGCTTCTCGGTCTGTCCCGCGATACTAAGTATAATGCTTCCATGGAAAAAGTAGCCGCTGTCATAGAGAAATACTGCACATTTCCTGCCTTGGAAAAAATAAAGCTGTTCAGGCTTACGCTGGTTAATTATCTTCTTGGCAACGAAGATATGCACCTGAAGAATTTTTCATTAATAACGCGGGATGACAAGATCGAACTGTCGCCAGCGTATGATATTATCAATACAACCATTGCGCTGGCCAATCCGCAAGAAGAAATCGCTTTACCCTTGATGGGAAAAAAACGAAAGCTTGACCACTTCAGTCTGATTGATTATTTCGGCCGGGACCGCTTAAATTTGACCGATCTGGCCATCAAAACGGTGCTTAAAAAAATAGAATCGGCTTTTGATTTGTGGATACAGTTGATTCACAGCAGTTTTTTGGATACTGTCTTAAAAAACAAATATTCAAAATTGGTGGAAGCAAGAAAAACAGCTCTTTGGCTGTAGAGCAAGTGAAAGGAATAAACTGGTATCCCTATCAGAAAGATACCCTTTATGACTTGACCACTACGTCCCTCATTCTCTTGCAATTCCTGTTGCCAATTCTTCCAATTTCGTATGATCAAGATCACGTCCTCCAATATGTTCACCAGAAGGTTTTTTTTCATAAGAGTCCCGGATCTCATCAATGTTCTTCTGAAGTTTAACATAGGCGTTGTTTTTTTTCATTATCTTTTTATATAATTCAA
>JAJSZO010000255.1 GCA_030262795.1 Deltaproteobacteria bacterium
GAGTCGGGAGTCGAGTAGTTAAGTGGTCGAGCAGGAAATTGAACCAAATAACTCACAAAAATCTGTGTAATTTACGATTGTGCCTTGCAGTGGTGGGCGGGTCTGTGAATTAAAGGAGCTAACCGGTGTCAAATATTGTAATTGTAGGAACTCAATGGGGTGATGAAGGTAAAGGTAAAATCGTTGATATGCTGGCGGAATTTGCTGATATTGTTGTGCGATTTCAAGGAGGCAACAATGCCGGCCACACAATGGTTGTTAAAGGTGAACAGTTCATCAGCCATCTGGTGCCTTCGGGCATTTTGCAGAATAAAACCTGTATTATCGGCAATGGGATGGTAATTGACCCTTCTGTCTTATTAGAAGAAATAGATTACTTAATCAGCAAGGGAATAAATGTAGGACCGGACAACTTAAAGATAAGCGAAAAAGCTCATATAATTATGCCTTATCATAAGCATGTTGATAAGGCCAGGGAGAAGATGAAAGGCGATAAGAAGATTGGAACCACAGGGCGTGGAATCGGCCCTTGCTATGAAGATAAGGCGACTCGCAGAGGGATAAGATTTGTTGAATTAATAGATACGGAAGTCTTCAGTGAAAAGGTAAACTTAATAGTAAAAGAAAAAAATTTCTATTTAAAAAATTTTCTTTCCTGTGAAACGGTTGATCCGGAAAGCATAATTAATCAATATAATGGTTATGCAAAAAAGCTTGCTCCCTATGTTGCAAATATTTCGGTTATTATTGATGAGTCTCTAAAAAAAGGCAAACAAGTCCTGTTTGAAGGAGCTCAGGGCACCCACCTTGATATTGATCACGGCACATATCCATATGTAACTTCATCAAACACAATTGCAGGAAATGCATGTAGTGGAGCGGGTATCGGGCCAAACAAGATAACAGGTGTAATTGGCATTGTTAAAGCTTATACAACACGCGTTGGCGAAGGCCCCTTTCCTGCAGAGCTTTTTGATGAAACAGGCGATGCAATACAGAAAAAAGGCGCTGAATTCGGCGCTACAACCGGTAGAAAGCGAAGATGCGGATGGCTTGATACAGTAATACTAAGAAATGCAGCACGTCTTAACGGACTTACAGGTATTACTATTACCAAGCTTGATGTATTAGACGAACTGGAATCACTAAAGATATGTACAAGCTATAAATATAATGGAAAGACTATAAATGATTTTCCAGCCAGTCTTAAAACACTTGCTGCTTGTAAACCTGTGTACGAAACACTGCCAGGATGGTCGGAAGATATTTCTAATATCAGAAAATTTGAAGAGCTGCCTGAAAATGCAATAAATTATCTCAAAAGAGTTGAAGAGCTTATCGAAACGCCTATTTATATAATTTCCGTAGGTCCCGGTAGAGATGAAACAATTATACTGAAAAATCCTTTTGATTAACGCCCTTCGGGCGAGCTTTTAGCTCTCAGCTCTTAAGCTTTTAGCTGATAAGTTTAATAAACAAACGTTATTTCCATTGACAATTTTTATATGATAACATAAATAGTGTCTCGAAAATTCCGAAATATGGTTTTTCAATCCAAAGTCGGGACGTGGCTCAGCCTGGTAGAGCACAGCGTTCGGGACGCTGGGGTCGCTGGTTCAAATCCAGTCGTCCCGACCATTTTAGTTCTAATAAATTCAAATAATTATCCACAGGCTTATGCCCGTGGTCTTCAAAAATACAGAAATGTATGCCAAAAGCTTTAAGGAACGTGGACGAAATAACTTCCACAACTATGCATCATAGCTTCAGGCCGCCTTTGCCAAATCTCAAATTCAGGCTCAAACCCCAAAAATATCAAAATAGCTCGCTATTCTATCAACTTTTGTGATTTGAGATCGAACAAATCCGACCCAAATCTATGCGCCTACTTGTGGAAGTTAATTCGTCTACGTTCCTTAAGGTATAAAAAGGCTATTCAAACTTGCCTGGTATTTGGGTATTGATGTGCAAACACGGTAGCGGAAGCCACTACATCCCCTGAAAAAAGTTCGATCATAGGAAGTTTTCATTATTCAGGAAATCAGAAGATTTCCTGAATCGGAAAAAATAGAGCCAAATTCAATCAAGCCACGAAGGCTTTTGTCATCAAAAAGATGACTCTGTTGATTTATTTTTATTTTAAGAATCGGAACACAGTATATTGTTACAGATTTATTGTATAAATACAATATATTGTGTCAATTTTTGAAAAGATAGTAAATCAACAGAATCATAGATGACAAGTCGTTTCCGTGGCTTTTTTTGTGGGTAAAAGGTTTAACCACATCCGGTTTGACCACGGCGGCTTCCTTAATTTCATTCTTTCATCATTATTTTATTCCGGAAAGGAGAAATTTAAAAATGAAACATTTTAAATTATTTTTGCTGGTTATTTTATTAAGTGCTTTGCTATTCACCAATATGACGGAAGCTGAAGAAAAAGAGAGCGAGGTCTACAAGCTTGACGAAATAGTAGTTACTGCTACAAAGTCCGAAAAAACGATTATGGATGCTCCGGGAAGTGTTGATGTGATTACAAAAGATGAAATAAACAAGAGAAATATAAAGGATATTGATGAAGCGGTCAGGATGATTCCGGGCATATATGACTTAAAACGCAAGGGATTTGCTGATATTTCGCCGTCGATAAATATCCGCGGTGTTTACGGTACAAACAGAAATCTTATACTCATTGACGGGCAGCCTGTTAGCGAACATGTATGGAGAAGATTCCCTCTTGAGTTAATCGAAAAAATAGAAGTGGTA
This sequence comes from Deltaproteobacteria bacterium, assembly GCA_030262795.1. Lineage (GTDB taxonomy): Bacteria > Desulfobacterota > Desulfobacteria > Desulfobacterales > ETH-SRB1 > B13-G4. Next base: position 2,767 of record JAJSZO010000255.1, read on the forward strand.
AAAGGACCGTTTTCCAGCCTTTACGGTTCCAATGCAATGGGAGGGGTAGTAAACATCATCACCAGTGAGCCGAAAGAAAAACTTGAAATGACAATTAACACCGGTTTTGAGTCTAATAACAGCCAGTTATATGAAATGCTGTGCTCCGGGAAAGCAGACAAATGGATATATTCTGCTTCTGCAAGGAAAAGGCAGACTGATGGTTATGCAAGCAACCTGACGGTAAAAAAAGCGACACCCCAAACGGCAGAACCGACATCAGGTACAAAAGTAACAGGAGCCGATGCAACGACTGATAAATACGGCAACGAGAGATTTCTTATCGGAAATACGGGTGAGAATTATTATAAGGACCTTTCGTACAATTTCAAGATCGGACGAGAATTCTCCCCGGATTCCAATATCCGGATAGATTATACAAGGACAGACTATGAATACGGCTATAAAGGCGGTGAGAGTTACCTCAGAGACGCATCCGGCAATGAAGTCAAATCAGGCACGGTTTATTTCTA
>JAJSZO010000256.1 GCA_030262795.1 Deltaproteobacteria bacterium
GCTAAAAGCTAACCGCACAGGTTGCTATTTTGGAACGCCTATTTGAATAAGGTCCGGTACATTGTCCACCTGCCTGCATGTTTGATGTTCTATTTTCCGGTCCTTTGAAGATCCGGAAACAGTACCCATCTGGCCGGTTCCTTTGAGGGCTTCTCTTGGTTCCGTTCTTCCCTCCCATTTTCCACACCGTCCGCCGGTCCTGCCGATTACTGTATCTTCATCAAGGACCTCAATTATTTCACAATAATTCGGACAATCGCCGCATTCAAAACCCTTTGTAATAATGTGATGTGTGGATACTTCTTTCCCTCGAAATTTTGTTTTTTCTATACAGGATTTTGAAGCGATAATTGCGGCCCCATAAGCCCCCATGACCATATTGTAGGGAGGAATAATGATATCGCACTGAAGCACATCTTTGAAAGCGCGGCATATTCCCTTGTTTGCGCTTACACCGCCCTGAAATACGATGGGAGGTTTAATCTCTTTCCCGTTACACACATTGGAAAGATAGTTTCTCACGAGCGCATGACACAGTCCCATGGTTATGTCTTTTTGTTCATGCCCGAGCTGTTGTTTGTGAATCATGTCGGACTCTGCAAATACAGTGCAGCGCCCGGCTATGTTAGTGGGGTTTTCCGACATCATTGCCTTGCTGCTCAGTTCCTCAATAGTGATATTCAGTCGTCGTGCCTGTGAATCAAGAAAGCTTCCCGTGCCTGCGGCGCAAACCAGGTTCATTGAAAAATCCACAACTGCTCCATCCCTGAGAATTGTTACTTTGCTGTCCTGTCCGCCGATTTCGAATATAGTCCGCACAGCGGGATAGAGCTGTATCACCGCACGGGCATGCTCGGAAATTTCGTTTTTAATCACATCAGCGCCGACTACCGCACCGGCAAGTATTCTTCCGCTTCCTGTAGTGCATACGCCTTTGATGCGAAACCTGTCAGGCAATTGTTCCGTGAGTTGCGCAAGGCATTGCTGCACCGATTTAATCGGGTTGCCTTCCCCCCGCTTATATATTTCAAAAAGCACTTCACCTTCCGGCGTAATTATTACACAATTTGTACTGATGGAACCGACATCAATGCCAAGATAACAGGAGTTGTTCATTTATTTACCTATTTTTTTTCTTCTTTCTATAAGGACATCTGCAAAGGCCTCCAGGCGGGTAGCAATTCCAACGCCGCAGGTATGCTCGTCATACGACATTTCCAGTATGGGAAAATCCTTATCTTTACTGACACGCTTGAGGATCGGCCGTACACTTACTTCAGGCATGCATCCGGAGGGACAAAGATGAATCATACCATCATAGCCCTCATCTGCGCAATGGATCGAGTGAGCAACGGAATCCAGGGCATGTCCGCCAACCGTACATTGTAAATACCGGTCCGCGACTTTGGATAGATACTTTCTTTTGTTTTGGTTCAGAAACACTATTCGTGTTATATTCTTTAACTCTTCCCCAAGCAAAAAGAAGTTTCTCAGCTCAATTCCCTGGCTTCCCAGGATATATTCAATATTTTTATTCAGGCATTTATCCCTGAGAAAAGATATTTCGCCGACAAGTCCGACCTTGAGCGGCTTTTTCTCTTTATCAACTGGAATTGCAGAAAAGCAGCCGGCAACCTTTTTACGGATGGCCCTGGTCCGGGCCATTGTTTTGGACTCACTGAGTTCCACGAGCAACTTATTCATGAGCAGCGTTGTGTCCCCGTGTGTAATTTCAATTGCCCTGGTCCGCCAGGCCGCCACCTCCAATTCATCAATAACTTTAATCTTGAGTACAGTATGGAATAAGGGTTTCAGAAAAGTTATCGGTCCGGGATCAAAATGCCGTACGATAGGCGGTTTAAATCCATCAAAGCCAAGGCCGAAGATCTTTATTTGCAAACCCATATCTTTGAGGATGTGCTCTATCATGTGGCGATAGTATCTGAGTCTGCAGGTGCCTACACTATTGACCATAAATGCATACTCAACGCCTGCCCGATTTGCTTCAATGAAGTGGCCAAGGTGGGCCTTTAGAGGCAAACAAACTGTTTCCGGCGCCGCGGCTATACCCAGCTTCAGGGCTTCAGGCGTAGTTGCGGTCGAAGCCCATGCTTTAATACCGAGAGATTCTACGGCTGTAGCAAGCGCTATAGTGTAGTTTCCTATATTGGGGATTGCCATATAAGTCATTTCCGCCACCTCAACGAATCTATAAAGGCCTCTACCCTTGTATCTATACCGGACTGCGCCAAATGTTCATCTACCATCAAATACATGTAAGGAACGTTTTTATCTTTAACAAGTTGTCGATAAGTATCAATCATCATTGAATCACACCCGCAATTAAATACCGTAATCTGAATCACCCCGTCATAATCTTCACTGGAGAGAGTATTGAGCTTATGGTAAATTTTATTGGCTGTGCCCCACAGGATATAACTCGTTGCCGGGGTGTCATCTGCAAAAGATATCAGTTCAACCTCTACGCCCATGCTTTCCAACTTACTTAGAATCGGTCCAGCGATAAAATTGTCATGAATGATATAGGGATGTCCTATAAGTAAAAAACGTGTTTTTCCTTTTTTTTTATTGAGCATGACCATTTTTTTATTCGCGGATTCCATGGCGCTGAATGCACTTTTTATGGCGGGAAGTGTGTTGCTTTTTTTTATATTTAATTTTTTACCGAGGAGCAGCAAGGTGCTGGATAAAGGACGCCTGGTTTCGTCAATATCAATTGACAAAACTTCCGTCCCACGGGCGATATCCGCCCTTGCCGCATCAGGAAGCGGACCGAACTTTGGACAGGAGAGATGGTCTTTAATGGTTGACAGGACACGGGGCACAAATACCATGTCGACTTTGCCGACAAGCTCGGCAAGATGCGCATCAAACAGTTTGTTGGGCAGACAGTGTTCTGTCTCTGATATCCGAGAGGCGTTCTCAACTGTTTTTTTCGTCGAAGGTCCGGAAACTACCGGCTCCATTCCCAGCTCACCAAAGAAGGTCTCCCACAAATTGGGGTATATATAGTAGTAGAACATTCGAGGTATCCCGATTCTGAGTGAACTACCACTATAATGTCCCGATTTCCACATCCATTCCGGTGAAATATTCTTGAGAAACCGATTGACCATATCAATGTACACATCAACACTTTTATGCAGACGTTTAATCATAATCATCTATAGACTTTCAGATAAATAATTGGCTATGTTCGCGTTAAGTGTGGAATTTCTAAAAAGTCTCTGTTTTTTCAATAGGTTATCAATA
>JAJSZO010000257.1 GCA_030262795.1 Deltaproteobacteria bacterium
CAAACCTCTTTTTTATTTTTAAAATAATGCACCTGAAAAATTTCACTTGGGCAAACGTACGTGGGATTTTAGGCTGGATTTTTGGGATATTATCGTGACTCTCTACAGGTAATAGAGACGATCAGATCTTTGTGTCGTGGGCGCAACAGCAGAGCTATCCGTACCCAACTAAATTATTTCATTAAACACCGGAGACGAATGGATTACCCAGGCATTTCGGCATTGGGCTTACCCTGTGGCAGCGGAGCAATTGAAAGCGCAGTTCGCAGAGTGATCAATCTTCGAATAAAAGGCCCTGGCATTTTTTGGAAGGAACAAAGCGCAGAGGCTATTTTGTTATTGCGATCTTATTACAAAGCAGGACGCTGGAACCTGTTGAAACAAATGGCAATTTCCTCCGAATCTATTATTGCAGCATGACCCACTTTTTGGGAATGCGCCCGGCAGGCTATTTATTCGTCCCAATTTGAGTGATTTACATGACTACGAAATCACACCCAAAAGTCAAGTTTATCTTATGATATTATTGGGTTAATCACAAATTGGTTCAAGAACTTCAGATGAAAGAGGCGATGGAGTAGAAGGTGAAAGCTAACAACCGGTAACGAGAAACAAGTAAATAGTAACTATCATGGTAGAATTTTCATATCAGAATATGTTTCCTCTTGGAGATGATTATACAGAATATCGTTTGTTAACTCAGGAGTATGTTGTCTCGAAATCTTTTGAGGGATTGGATATAGTAAAAATTGACTCGGAAGGGCTCGCTCTTCTTGCTGAGCAGGCGTTTAGAGATATATCCTTTCTGCTGAGACCATCTCAACTTAAATTGCTGGCAAATATTGTTGATGACCCTGAGAGTTCTGATAACGACAAATATGTTGCACTTGAGATGCTTAAAAATGTGGTTATTTCTGCCGAAGGCGTATTTCCTATGTGCCAGGACACAGGAACAGCTATTATAACAGGTAAAAAGGGGCAGCAGGTCTGGACAAATTTTTCTGATGAAGAAGCTCTATCAAGGGGTGTTTTTAATGCTTATACAAAAAACAGTCTTCGTTATTCACAATTAGCCCCATTGACAATGTATAACGAAAAAAATACAGGTTGTAATCTTCCCGCACAAATTGAACTGTATGCCGCACAGGGAGATGAATATAATTTTCTTTTTATTGCAAAAGGAGGGGGATCTGCCAATAAGACCTTTTTTTATCAAAAAACAAAAGCTGTTTTAAAACCGGATAAGCTTATAGCTTTTATGAAAAGCAAAATGAAATCGCTGGGCGCTTCAGCATGTCCGCCTTATCATCTTGTTTTTGTAGTAGGGGGAACTTCTGCGGAAGCGAATCTAAAGACAGTGAAACTTGCTTCAGCAGGATATCTTGATAGTCTTCCAGTGGCCGGGAATGAGTTTGGGCAGGCATTCAGAGATCATGAACTTGAAGCTGACTTGCTTGGTATATCACGAAAACCTGGAGTAGGCGCACAATTCGGAGGTAAATATTTTTGTCATAACATAAGGGTGATACGTCTTCCGCGTCACGGGGCATCCTGCCCAATCGGTCTCGGCGTTAGCTGCAGCGCTGACAGAAACATTAAGGCAAAAATTACAAAAGGTGGAATTTTTCTGGAAAGACTTGAAACAGATCCGGAAAAATATTTGCCGAAGCCCACCTGGACAAACCATAATGCGGTTAATATTGATTTAAATAAATCAATAGATGAGATACGAGGCATTTTAAACAAATATCCTATTTCAACGCGCCTCTTGCTTACAGGTAAGCTTGTTGTTGCAAGGGATATAGCCCATGCAAAAATCAAGGAACAAATTGCAACAGGTCAGGGCATTCCCAAATATTTCAAGGAATATATTATTTATTATGCAGGTCCGGCAAAAACCCCTGAAAATTATCCTTCCGGTTCCTTTGGGCCTACTACATCGGGGCGCATGGATTCCTATGTACCGCTTTTTCAGGAGCATGGTGGTTCTTTGATTATGCTGGCAAAAGGCAACCGTTCCGAAATTGTGACGGAATCCTGTAAAAAACACGGAGGATTTTACCTTGGCTGTATTGGTGGAACTGCAGCCAGACTTGGCAAAGAGTGTATTAAACATGTTGAAACCATTGACTATCCTGAACTTGGCATGGAGGCTGTATTTTTGATTACCGTCAAGGATTTCCCTGCGTTTATAATAATAGATGATAAGGGCAATGATTTTTATCGGGAATTTATTATTTAAATAGCATTCATTTTTTTGAAGCAACTTTTTTCTTTACATACGACTTAAAATAATTTATATTTATCAGAAATTTATAAACTCAGCTTTATAAGGAGCGGTGCTATGGCAAAAAAAATGAAAACAATTGATGGAAACACAGCGGCAGCCCACGTGGCCTATGCTATGAGTGATGCTGCTGCCATTTATCCCATTACCCCTTCATCAGGAATGGGAGAAATGTGCGATGAATGGGCGGCCAATGGTCTTAAGAATGTATTCGGACAAACCATGCTGGTTCGACAACTTCAGTCAGAAGCCGGTGCAGCAGCGGCCGTACACGGAAATCTGGCGGCTGGAGCCCTTACTACAACCTTTACTGCTTCACAGGGTCTTCTTTTGATGATTCCAAACATGTATAAAATGTCGGGCGAAGTGCTGCCGGCTGTATTTCATGTCACGGCTCGCGCAATTGCAGGACATGCGCTTTCCATTTTTGGTGACCATCAGGATATTATGGCTGTCAGACCGACAGGTTTTTCACTTCTGGCATCCGCTTCAGTGCAGGAGGTCATGGACCTGGGACTTGTAGCACATCTTGCAGCAGTTGAGGCATCTGTTCCTTTTATTCATTTTTTTGACGGGTTTCGTACTTCACATGAAATTCAAAAAGTCGAAATGATAGACTACGATGACATGGCAAAATTGGTAAACCGGGATGCAGTTAAGGCGTTTCGCGCCAGAGCCGCAAACCCGGAAAGACCGGAACTAAGGGGAACTGCCCAGAATCCGGACATTTATTTCCAGGGCATAGAAGTGTCCAACCCCTATTATCAAAAGATCCCTGCCATTGTCAGTCAATGTATGAAAAAGGTTGAGAACCTGACCGGTCGCAAATATCGGCTTTTTGATTATGTAGGAGATCCTGATGCGGAAAGAATCATCATTTCCATGGGTTCTTCCTGTGAAACAATCGAAGAGGTTGTCAATTATCTAATTGACAAAGGAGAACGAGTCGGCCTTGTCAAGATACGATT
>JAJSZO010000258.1 GCA_030262795.1 Deltaproteobacteria bacterium
ACACATGCAACCAAATTCAGACAGCAGTTTTTTGACCGAATGGACGTCTGGTGCATTGTGAATTTTTCCAACCTTCGGCATCTTCTATTCCAAGGTTCTACAAAACCAGCCGCAGCATTTTTTTACTCGATTTCGCAAGAAGATAATAACTATTCGTCCCATCATATTGTTACCTTTGCACCATTTGCGGTTCATCAATTATCCCGGTATGAAGTTGATAACAGGCAAGGTAAAAAGCTATGGACAATTATTGTCAATGCCGATGAAATTCGTGAGATTTCACGCACAGATGCGGCCTCGGGAAATAGTCTGCCATGGAAGCTGGTTATGTGGGGATCTGCGCGGGATAAACATTTGCTTACGTCTATCTCAAAATCTTTCGTTTCCCTCTCGGAATTTGCAAAATCGCATAATTTTTCAATACATGAAGGTCTTCAACTTAGATCTGAAGATACAAATGAACCGATTGAGTATATAAAAAAAGTGGTTAGTAAGAATGAAATTGACATGACAGAACTTAGCAAATGCGGGAGGATCTTCGCCTTTTCTAAAGATGTCCTTAAACCGATTAAAGCATCCAGAGCTTACGTAAGAAAAGGACGTGGAGTAATACCGCTTAAAATTTGCCGGCCACCACACATTGTTGTAGATCAAGCACGCAGATTTGCTGTGTTCTCAAACGATTTCATTGTAGTTCCGCCTAGACAAATCGGAATTGCCGGTAGTACTTCGAACTTAGGCCTACTTAAAGCACTTAGTATATATCTCAGTTCTGATTTTGCATTTTACCACCAGTTTTTATCGTCTTCATTTTGTGGGATCGAAAGAGATATCTCAGACAAGAATGATTTAGAAAATCTTCCAATTCCACTTGACGATCTGTCTGCCCCTGAGCTTTCGGAATGGGTATCATTGCATGATGAACTCGTCAGAGCAACTTCAAGTGAATCACAAAATACGCTATTCAACCCGCGTAAAGAAATGATTGATGTTTTGCCATTGCTGGAACAATTAAACGAAAGAGTCTATGCACTTATGGGTATTAGTCAAAGCGAACGCTGGCTGATTCAGGATCTGCTCCATGTGCGTAAAAACCTGAACGAAGGCAGGATAGATAGAGAGGCCACTATGCCGGCAGATGAAATAGAAATGCTGGTATATGCAAACGTGCTAAAAGCAGAACTTGATAGTTTTCTGGATGGCGACATAAAAGATCAGCACCGCATTACGGTTTTCTATTCAAATGATTTAGCCATGGCAAAAATAGAACATCCCCGAAAACCACCTGCTGGTCAAGTGAGTGTTGTCAGGGTTGAAGATCAGGACATACAAGAAAAGTTTAAAAAGATCAGAAAGAGTCTTTTAAGGGAACAAGGGCAGTGGATATATTTTAACCGGAATCTCAAACTATTTGAAGGCCGCACTACTTACTTTGTAAAACCTCTGCAAAGACTTTCCTGGCTTAAGAGTCAGGCTCTCATTGATGCAGATGAATTCATTGCCGAAAAGCTGACCATGGGCGGAGATAACAATTAGATGACTATAACCAGTGGCTTTCAAGCACACACAAGCGCTTCCGATGATCGGCACGAATATCGTAGTGTCTTTCGCAGACAAGTTTTTGAATTGCTCAGACGTGGATACGAACGTCTTGATTCTCCGGATTTCCAAGATTCCGAAGAAGAAGATATTACAGGTGAACTCATAAGAGAGATCAGAAATGTGGTAGAAGACCGTTCAGGCCCCTCATGGGCTCAACATTATGCAATACATGACGATCCTAAAATCAATATCCCTGGAAGGCTGGGAAAACGACGGCTCAGGCTGGACATCGAATTTGAACGTACAGGCGCCGGCAAGCATCCACGCTATCCTTTCGAAGCCAAAAGGCTCTCTTCTAAAACCCATGCTAAAATGGACAAGTATCTTGGGCCGGATGGGTTAAGACAGTTCCTTTCCGGAAATTATGCACGTGAACAGGATGAGGCAGGGATGTTAGGTTACGTCCAATCGGAAACGCCGTCATGCTGGGCAAAAAAAGCGCATGACACGTTTATAAAAGACACAGAGTTGCTCCGGCTATGCTTTGACGGCAATTGGAAACATGTTGACAACTTAACGAATTTCGATAATTGTTACCGCTCAAAACATAACAGACCATCGGTTGGGAAATCGATAACTCTGTTTCATGTGTTTCTCTCATTTTGTTAAATTTTAGCAATAGGAACCGATATCATCTTAAAGGTTGCTGCTTCGATTATCTCTTTTCACAAAGTTCACTTTTGTGATTTTTGCGCTTCTTTGTGGCTGACATAAGGCAGCGCGCCGAAACATCCTGCATGGGAAGATTTAATTGAGGTTAAGAATATTGAGCAGGAAATTAACGAGATAGAAAATGATATCAGAATATTATAAGTAAAAAAGGAAACAGCATTATGGAACAAGATCTCACTGTCAAAATACCACGTACATGGATAAAGGGGTTGCCTGAAGAAGAGCTAACTCTTAAACAGATTATTCGTCTGGGCATTTACCAGTACAAGGTAGAACGTGCAATTCAGTTGTATCGGGATGGTGTGGGTTCTCTGGGTTATGTTGCGGAACAAATAGGGCTTAACAAACTGGACCTGATCCGTGAAGCTCGTCATCATAATATCAATCCGGAATATTCCGATCAAACGATCAAAGAGGAACTTTCTAAATGGCATTAAATGTTGTTTCAAACACCGGTCCTCTTATGGTTTTTTCAAAGCTGAATGTACTTCACTTGTTAAAAGAACTCTATGGCCGAGTTAAGTTCCCGCTTTCAGTTTACAGAGAAACTGTCAGTGCTGGAATCAGTCGTGGTTTTGCAGACGCTCAAATACTGGATTCATTTCTTTTACAAAACAACTGGAAACCGGAAAGAGAAATTGAAATGCCTATGGATTTGAAAGCAGCAAATCTTGACCGAGGTGAAAAAGAATCAATTGCTCTGGCTTTATCAAAAAAGGCGCTACTTCTTATGGATGAAGAGCGTGGTCGGAATTATGCCAGGCAAAAAAATTTACAGGTACGTGGATCATTGGGTATTTTGATTGAAGCTTATGTAAGGAAATTGATCAGCGAAGATCAACTGCGTTTCTATTTTCAGCAAATCAGTGAAAGAAAAGATATCTGGATCAATCCTGATCTTTGTGTACGTTTGCTTGAAGAAATATTTGGCCATGATCCCAGTTAACGTTTTTTTATATA
>JAJSZO010000259.1 GCA_030262795.1 Deltaproteobacteria bacterium
TTGTTGATATTGCAGAATATTTATGTGAAAAATAGGTTCAATACAATACCATTTTTGCAGATTACAAATTGCCAGTAAATCGTTCAGAACTTCTGGGACGGAGTACTAGTTAAAAGTTCCTAATAGACTTTCAGATAATTAATTTCACAAGGCCAGAAGGAGGAAGGCGTATTAGTTATACGTCGACGACTGATAACGCAGTGAAATTAATTATCTGAAAGTTTATAACCCAACTCGGGACGATTCGTGGCAATGACCACCAGTTCATCTTCCGCACCTATCCGGTAATCCGCGTCAGGATTGGCAATCAATTTGTGTGTTTCCTTATTTTCCACAGCTATGCAGAGTATGTCATTATTCTTTTTCAGCTTGCACATAACTTCAAAAAAGGTCAGTCCTACCAGAAAAGAAGGCAACTTAACCTTGTACAGTTCATTTCCGTAGCGGTTACTGACCAGTTCGGTAATCATGTGAGTAATTCCGTGGTCCAGGGCCGCCTGCACCAAAAGATTACTACTCAATTCGCCCACTACGATGATTTCATCTGCTTTTGCCCGCCGGCAGTGTTCAATATTTCCGGACTCCATTAATTCTACACAGACATAAACATCCGGATAGAGACTCTTGATGGTCAAGATATCAAGAATAGTTTTGGCGTCACGGACGTGAGCATCCAGTTTATCATCCGAGAGCTGGATCACTGTCTGAGCCTCTTTAAGGTTAGCCATTTCAAGGATTTTGGGTTGGACTTCGCCGCGAAGAAAGTGTAAATTCGAATCATCCAGAGGTTTTTCTGTCAACTCTGCAATGACAACTATCGGCACATCCATGGTCTTTTTGTCAGCACGTAGTTCTGCTACGATATCACGACCACGAAAGTTCCATCCGCAGATAACAAAATGTCCTTTCACTCTTACTTCTTTCATGCCTTTATTTTCCATGAACTTGTTTTCGATAAGAACGCTGGCTATTGTAGCAGTCAGTACACCCAAAAAGCCAATCCCCAGCATCATAAGCGCTATGCCCACAAATCTGCCGCCCAGGGTAGCAGGAGAGATATCTCCGTATCCTACAGTGGTCACAGTCACAATCGACCACCAAAAAGCATCAAAGAATCCCAGCTCTTCTTCGAAATACGAAAAAGCCACTGTAGCCGCAAGAATCAAAGCCAGCAGCACAAAGAGTACCTTGTGCAGGTTCTCCCGTCGCAGTCGAAAGGATATTAATTTGAATATTCGCAAAAAATAAAGCATTAATCAAACAATAAGATAAAGATAATTATATGTCAATGAATGAAGAAATTGTTTAAAGGTGGAATTTAATCTAAAGTCTCAGAGGCATCAAATAAAATCAATGAGTTATGATTTACGTAAGAAGGAAGTTAATTCGTCCACGTTCCTAAATTATTTTTTGTAAACATTTGCTTCTGCCTGTTTAATTTAGAATTGACCTGGATTCCTGCAAATGGTAACATTTTAGAAGGTCAGGGCTGTTTACGTGAGTGCTGAAAAAACGTTTAATCCTGTCCTTATGACTAATTAATTGACTGACAAAGAAACTATTCAGGTGAACTAAAAATGAAGTTAAAGAAAGCAACAACCATTGAAGAGGCTTACCAGGTATTTGATACACAAAATCCATTAGATCAGGTTAATAAAGAATTCTATGTTGATATTTATCATGAGGATCTTTTAAAACTGAGAAAAGACCTGGTATTGAATTTAATCCCGGATAAATCATTTTTTGTTACCGGCCAGTCCGGCAACGGGAAAAGCACGGCACTCAATTTTCTTCCCGATACGGCAATCTGTAAAAAATATGACGTTAAATATCTGTACGGAAGAGATGTTTTCAAACTGGATCATATTGATATCATTGATATAATACTGATGGTCGGCTATACCATTGTTAACGGGAATGCAGCGCTTGAAAAAAAAATTCCTGGAAGAACTTGAGGAACTGAAAAAAAAGAAACTTGGGAAACTTGAAAAGCAGATAGAAAAAATCAGCCTGAATGCAGACCAGGGAGGCGGAGATCTATCTCTTCGTGCCAAATTGCCTTTTTGGAGCCCGATCAATTTTGATGCCGGATTTTTTGCAAAATTTAGAATGGAAAAATCAAACAGGAAAACCATAAGAGAAATATTTACGCTTGATAAGCTTGAACTGATTGAGAAAGTAAACGACATTATTGCTGCTTATAAAGAACAGCAAAATTCCGGAAAAAACCTGTTGATCATTATTGATGATCTTGAGAAAATCAGAAAACAGGATCAGACCATTGAACTCTTTATTGAAAATATTGATGTGTTTCAAAAAATCAAATGTATCAAAGTTATCACCTTTCCGGTTTATCTTGCCACCCAGTATGCCATGTATCAGGACGCATCAAAGTTCAGCATCCGTATTTCCGAAAATCCCTATAAGGCTTGCGACAAGGATATTGCCGCCAAAAACAGGGAGACCCTTGCGACCGTCATATACAATAGGGTAGAAAAAAAAGATCTTGTTGAAAAGGATGCTGTTGAAAAAGCTGTGAACTTTAGTGGCGGGAATTTAAGATTTCTGATGGATATCATGCAGAAAGCCGCCCGGAACGCCATCAGCCTGGACAGTGAAGATACAACTGATACCAGGCTCACTGAAATTGATGTGAAAAGCGCTGTTGAAGAACTGGCAGAACTGCCCTCCCTGGCGGTTATGAAACGAGTCAAAGTTTTAAAATATATTCTGGACCAAAACAAAGAGCCGGAGGATGAAGCCATGCAAAAAGATTTTATTAATTCGGTTCTGGACAATTCAATTTTCGCCTACTTCAACGGCCATCCATGGTATGAGGTCAACCCTGTCATCAAAGAAAGCGTTGAAGTTTATTCCAAAAAATCAGGAACCACCTCTCCATGATCCTTGATGAATTCCTCACGGCAAAAGACCGGGTGGCCCTGAAAAACTCCCTCTCACCCTTAAATTGCGAAAAAACTCTTCCTGCCTGGTCATTATCGGTGCAGATTCTGTTGAACTTGGGGATGCATTCAGTCAATATATTTCAATGTGCCTTAAAGGGAATAACTATTTTTTCCATACACCCAAAACAGAATTGATTTTGCCGGAAATTGTGGGTTCCGGCAGCAATATTTCTCTGAACAAATATATTATTAT
>JAJSZO010000260.1 GCA_030262795.1 Deltaproteobacteria bacterium
GCTATATCAGTAGGATAATTAAACCAGCCCTTTCCCCAGCCCTTTCCTCCGAACTCAAATAAAAATTGACCATCGTTTGAATAAGCATTTGCGGTATGACGCATATAGTCTATAACGTAAATTCTTTTCCTGCCGCTATCCACAGCGATACCCCGTGGCCGGCTAAGCTTGCCGCTGCTGCCTCCCTTTTGTCCAAACTTAAACAGATAACGCTCTTGTGAATCATAAACGTAAATACGTCCCATATCTTCGCTTAAAAGATATATGTTCCCCTGGTTGTCTATTTCAACATCGCGAATTGTGGCCTTTTCCTCCGATGACTTTCCTAACCTGTCAACCGGTGTCAATATATGAGAAAATATTCCCTCTTTATTCATAACTACAACTCCACGATATGAATTGCCTGTTACATAAATATGACCTTTGTTGCTAATGGCAATATTGTTTGGCGCAAAATTATCTGCGCCTTCAAAACCTTTAAAAAAAATATCTTTCTTCCACCCTAAAGATGGGTTTAAAACAGAAATTCTTCCCTTTTTATTTCCTTTACCTCGAGACTGAGCAATAAAAAGATAACCTTTAGAATCTATAGCAATCCCCACTGGTGAGTCTATTCCATATGTCTTGTTGATTGATGAAAGAGGATAAAAATCGCTTGCATAAATCAGTATTCTGTTATTCCCTGAATCAACTACATATATTTCCTTTTTAACAGAGTCTACCAACACATTTCCGGGATAAGATAACTTCAAACCTTCATAGTCTTCATTAATAATCTGAAGACAGGTGATTTTTACAGGAACTGATTTTTGCCTGCCTGTTGAAGAAGCTAATGAGGCCTTGACACCTTCAACTTGCTCGGCATAAAGTAAATCTAACAAACCATGTTGAAATGATGAACTTACAGGCATTACAATCAAAACAATAATGCTAATAACGATTGTATATTTCCATTGCCAAAATTTTACTATTTTATTCATAGCGGCTCTTATGTAAAAGGTTCAGGGTTCAAGGTTCAGGATTTGGTTGATTTTTAACCTTGAACTGTGAATCTGAATAATTACAATTTAGACCAAAATTGTCAATGAAAAATTCAAAGATTCAAATAAACTGCTCCGCAATTAATTTTATTGCTATTATTTTATAATAATGGTAAGTATTTTAATCAAACTTGTAAAAAATGTGAGTTATTGAGTTATGAAAAACCGGAAAAAAATAATAACGTTATTAAGCTATTTAAGTATAGCTATTATAGGATTTATAATATTTGCAAACCATCTAATAGCTGATAATTCTGTTGCAGTACCAGCTTTAACAAATAATATCTGTATCAAGTGCCATCCTCAACAACTTGCAACCATCAATGCTCGTGGAGAAAAGCATAAAACTAAAGTCGGTTGTATTGACTGTCACATAGAACACCCTCCACGCGGAACCGAAGCTATTCCGAGATGCAGTATGTGTCACAGCGGGGCGCCTCACTATAAACTTGAGCGTTGCTCCGGTTGCCATTCCAATACACATGCTCCTCTTGATTTGAAAATGGAAGGCGACATTACGGAACCATGCCAGACCTGCCACTCACAGCAGGAAGCTGAGCTTAAAAACTACCCCAGCGCTCATACAAATCTTGCCTGCAGTGAATGCCATAAAGCCCACAGAGCAATTCCCGAATGTATGGAGTGTCATGCAAAACACACCGAGGATATGGATTTTGAGTCATGCAAAAGCTGTCATTCAGTTCATAAACCTCTTGAAGTAACTTATATACGCGAAACTCCATCAAATTATTGCGGAAGTTGCCATAAAGAAGCCGAAGATTTGCTTCAAAAAAATACCACCAAACACCATGACCTTGCCTGTGTTTACTGCCACAGGGATAAACATAAAAATATTCCGCCGTGCCTAGCATGCCACGGCTGTCCGCATCCATACAGCATGATAAAAGATTATCCGGAATGTGCGGACTGCCACAGCACAGCACATGATTTGAGGAAATAAATGTGATTATGTATAAAAATTTGAACAATATTGGGAATTATGGCTATTTTAGAAAAGCTTGTTTTATCTTTTCTGTTTTTTGGGTGGCCATAGCTATAACTATCCTGCTTTCCTCTAATGGAATCGCTCGGCTAAATACAGAATGCTGTTCAGACTGTCACGTATTTCACGCCTGTGAGGATAAAAAAGAAAAAGAAAAACTTTCAAAGTCAAAAAAGCTGTATGCATCAACTCTTGAAAATACATGTGAAGGATGCCACGCAAGCCAAGACAGCGAAACGCTTGTCAAGTCAGGTATGAACATCATACCCATTGTAAAATCTGCACAAGAACCGGAAACTTCTCTCGCTGGTGGGAATTTTTATTACACTTCAGGCCAGACACATTTAGAAAAAGCAGGCTATTGCACCTCGTGCCACAAAGATGTCAGGCATCATGATGCAACCAAAGCAGGGTATCGTTTTCTTGGAGAAGAGATTGAAGGGATCAGGGATCCATTGTATGAGCATGGCGATGGACATAATATATACAAAAGTGGCGACCAGTACTGTATTACATGTCACGCCAACTTTTGTGGTTCTGAAAACCAGAAACCCGGTACCGGATGGATCCGCCATCCTACCAATGCTCAGCTTCCTTTGCAAGGCGAATATGCAGGGTACGAGGTTTATAGAAAAGACGTTCCTGTGAGTTATCCTGATCCGGATGAACCTGAAAGGGATAGCGCCATGGTCATGTGCATGTCCTGCCATCGCCCCCATGGAACACCATATCCATTTTTGTTAAGGTGGAACTATAATAGTGTTTTAGCTGGAGGCGGAAATAATTCAACAGGATGCTTTGCCTGCCATACTACAAAAGACACAGCGAAATAGAATTTATGCAAAAAATTTGAATTATTAACAACGTTTTTTACGTTTTGCAAAATATTAATCGCTTGAAACTTAAAGTTTAAGGGAGAGATCTATTATGAAAGGGAAAAAAATATTATGTAACTTGACAATGGTGATATCCCTGTTTTTGTGGGGAGGTGGTACAGGTTATGCTGCTCCCATAAGTGGTGTCTGCTCAAACTGTCACACAATGCATAACAGCCAAGGGGGGGGGGGCGAGGTAGAAACTTACTTAAGCGGCG
>JAJSZO010000261.1 GCA_030262795.1 Deltaproteobacteria bacterium
AAAAAAGAAAAGCATAAAATATTTATTCCGAATCCTCACGGAGGTAAAGATATGTACGGAAAACCGTTGTTTGTGCATGCCGAGTGGGACGAAGTTGCACGTGTATGGGTGGCCACCAGCGACGATGTGCCAGGCCTATCCACTGAAGAGGATAATTTAGAAGGCCTAATCGAAAAGCTGAAAGTAATGATTCCGGAACTTCTTGATGTTAATGAAGCAAAAGGGGAACGGGAGGTGCCCTTCGAGCTCTTAACCCGCCGCTTTGAGATCGCGCAACGCACGAGTTGCTGATGCCCTCTTTCACACCGAAGTTAAAACAACTTTTGCGAGATGCGGAATGCTCTTTTGAACGTCAAGGCAAGGGGGACCACGAGATATAGTTTAGCCCGATAACCGGCATCAGATTTGTGGTTGACAATTCAATTAAGTCCCGGCATACGGCCAACGCTGTCCTCAAGCAAGCAGGGTTACCTAAAAAGTTCTGACTTCTGAAGCTTATTCCTCTGGGGCGGCTAATTAATATCCTGCTAATCCTACTTGCCCGCATCTGGAGGGTTAATCCTGTCAAAAGAAAAAAGGAAATTGCCCAAAGGGTATGGACATGCACAATAGATTAGCCACAGCCCCACACAGAGTTACACAGACTTTTCGCATTGGCCTGTGGGAAAAAACTTGTCGGTGTCTTTCTGTGTGCGTCTGTGGCCAAAACTATTGCCAGATTTTTGAGGTATAGGTTATGGATGATATGAAGAAAAGAATAATTATTATTTCAGTTCTGGTTACAGTGTTAACAATACCATCTCTTCTGCTTGCCGTTGAGAGGGCACCAAGGATAAGTGACAGGGAAATAGTAGAAAGACTTACAAAATTGGAAGAAGGTCAGAAGCATCTTCGTTCTGAGATGAACAGTCGTTTTGAGGCGATGGATAAGAGGTTTGACATCCTTCAGTGGATGTTGGGGCTTTTTATTACAATTGCTCTTGTAATACTGGGATTTGTGCTTCGTATGCAGTGGCAGATGCAAAGAAGACAAACCCGTATGGAGACATCTCTCCAGCCCCTTTGCTAGGGCAATTGTTGAATCTTTTTGAAGTAACCGCACATGTCCAAAAATTTCTATGATCTATTAGTCCGATCGAATTCGTAATGACCTCCAACTGTTCCGGCGAGGTATACAAAAGCTTGATGATTATGGTTACTCGGAATCTATAAACATCAAAGAAGAAATACGGCCCAACAAACAAGCTATCAGGCAAAAATCGTCCTCGTCGATAGGTTGGTTCTATATCAGGAAAGGAGGACAGTTCATGGAACAAACAAGTGATTGTCAAGGGGAGATAAAAAACATAGCAAAAATGCTTCCGCCGAAGAAATTGAGAGAAGTTCTAAATTTTATGGAGTTCCTTTATCAGAAGGAGAAAGGCTTTGATTATACCGGAGTAGAAAATAGCGCTGAATATGTTCGAAGGCTGCGAGAAAAACAGTCATTTACTCAAGACGGTCAACAAAAAGATGGGCGCGAATTTCTGAAGGAACTTATCAAGTGGCAAAAATCAAACTCTTAATAGATACTGATATTTTTATAGATTACCTTAAGGGCATATCAGCAGCAAAAGTGCTTTTTAGATCCACGGATATTGATATTTATTGTTCTGTTCTGACTAAAAAAGAACTCTTGATCAAACCCGGTTTAAAGGATTCTGAGAGAAAAAGAATTGTCAGCATTTTCAAGAGGTTGAAGACTTTAAGGCTTGATTCGGATATCTCGCTTAAGTATTCCGATTTGCTAGCAAAATACCATGACAACGGCCTTCAACCACCTGATGCTATAATCGCAGCTACTGCCTGGTCAAAAAAATTACCACTCCTAACAAGAAATTGGAGGCACTTCAGGTATATTGAAGAGATAAAGCTTGCCCCGATTTACGAGCAAACTTGAAAAGCAGGTAAAGTAATGCGCGCTCATGCAGCATAATCTCCTTCATTTCAGACTTCTGACCTCTGATTTCTGAACCTTATATCGTCTGCGCATGTCTGTTTACCCCGTGGAATGTTTACTCCATGGAATGTGAAGCTTATTTCTCTGGGCGGCTAATTAAAATCCTGTAAATCCTGCCTGCCCCGTAACTCCGGCAGATGGTACTGTGGTAAATTCTGTCAAAAGAAAAAAGGAATTTGCCCAAAGGGCATGATAGTTTTTAATCTGTCAAGTCGACAGATTAAAGTGTCCGCGTTAGTCTGCGTCTGTCCGCGGCTAATTTTAAACTGCGATGATAAATGTTCATAACAAAGGGAACGACCATGTCATTGGTTAAAATAGAACCAGCTTTGAAAGATATGATCCACAGCCTTGGATATGATCCGGAGATGGAAGCAGTCAAAATTTTCAATATGGGATTGAAAGAGATCTTGCGAAAATGCGAGGAAGAAATTCTGAAGCTGGAAATCAAATACGGCATGTCTTATGAAGGATTCAAATCAAAGTTAGATTCAGGACAGCTCGGAGACCCATTTTCCTATCCACTGGAAAAAGATGCCATGCTATGGGAGGATCTTATAACCGAGAAATGGATTCGCTTGTGATCTCCCTGGATGTTCTTAGAGATAAGTTATGCAGTTTGTTCAAGAAACAATTTCCTGACGCAGAGATTAGTATCAATAAACGACGGTCTGCCATACTCGAAATCAGAATATTCTTTACTTCTGAAGTATTCATGGAATCGTACGTCAATGGGATAACAGGTAAGAAAAGCTTTGCACTGGTGGAAAAAGGAAAACGTATTTGGGGTTATGACAATTATCGGTATTGGCATCACCACCCAATTGAAAAGCCCGAAAATCATATACCGTGCGACGAGCCATCTCAATTTGCCCAAAGGGCATGACAAATAATATCCGGCTATGTCGGCCGGATATCGTCTGTGTTGGTCTGTCTGCCCCGTTAAATTCCGAAGGACCATTTATCTGGGGCGTCCGTCTGCGACTAAATCACAAGGAGTTAAACAATAAAATGACAATCAACGAAATTACTTACATAATTAACGGGGCAATATTTGAAGTAAATCGAATCCTCGGTCCTGGCTTCCTGGAAAAGGTATATGAGAAAGCCCTGCTTATTGAACTTCGGGAGCGTGG
>JAJSZO010000262.1 GCA_030262795.1 Deltaproteobacteria bacterium
GACGTAGTCAGCACCGCGATTCACGGCGGCGCAGCCGCCGTGAACGTCTCCGCATCACCTACAAGCAGGGAAACGAGTATTTGTGAATGCTACGTTTTACTCAAACTTGGCAAATGTCACAGCCGCCCGATCCTGCTTGTTAGAGTGTATGCGGTTGTTAGGCAAAAAAGTTGAATACGTCCCATTCTCCCGATTGAGATCAGCGAATGATCTTGCCTTCCCATAAATCACGCAGGAAATTTCTATACGGCATTATGTGTATCCGTCCATGAATTCTTTCTTCCCTCTCATTGCATACAACTAATGCCTTCCGTGGCAAATATTCCTCTATAAAGGCGTTCAGAGGCTGCAAATCCCTTTTTTCGATACGGTTTGAGCCCTTTACTTCGATCGCAACTTCGCCACCACCCAAAACAAAGTCGACTTCCAAGCCTGATTTTGTCCTCCAGAAATTGATTTCATAATCAATTTCATTGTAGGAATTGTAAGCCACAATCTCCATCAAAATAAAATGCTCAAATGCTTTCCCGAACGATTCACCCTTTTCTTCTTCAATATGCCGCTTTGTTACGGCACCTGCAACTCCCACATCAAACAAGTAGAATTTTGTTGCCTTGCTGATGACCTGCCGGTTTTGCCTTCTTTTAAAGGGTTCTACCATAGAGCCTAAAAGCGTATCCACAATGATCTGGTAGTACTCTTTTGCAGTCTTGGAATCTACACCACAATCACGTGCTATATTGGAATAATTCGTAAGCTCTCCATGAGAGTATGCCATGGCATCAAAGAATCTGGAAAATGCAGGAATGTTACGGGTTAACCCCTCATCAAAAACTTCTTCTTTCAAATAATCTTGTGTATAGGCTCTCAAGGATTTCTTATAGCTTTTCTTAAGATAATGATCCGGTATCATACCGCGATTTAATACTCTTAGCAGTTCCCAGTTCTCCAGTTCAAATGTAACAAATGGAAACATCTCATAACGCCATGCCCTGCCCCCAAGAAGGTTAGCCTTTCCTCTCTTCAGCTTTCGTGCGCTTGATCCGCACAGTATAAAGCTCAAACCCTTATTTTCAATCAGCCAGTGCACTTCGTCTAAGATTTGAGGAATTTTCTGCACTTCATCCAATATTACAGGATGTTTCAGAACGTCATCCTTTGCCAACAGCCGCTCTCGCAAAAGAGCCGGTTTTTTGGAGAATTCAATGAACAGATCGGTTTGAAGAAAATCATACACAAGGCTGCCTGGAAACCTTGTTTTCAGATAAGCCGATTTTCCTGTCTTTCTTGGCCCCCATAAAAAAGCAGACTGTCTTGGCGGAAGATTGATATTCAGAATTCTCTTGATATTTTCCATTTTTGTACATCGCTCCAATTTAGTTAAACTAATTCGGAATATAGTGCAAACCGGTATGGTGGTCAAGAAAAAAATATGCATTCCCACGCTGGAGCACAATGTCATTCAATTTGAATTTTTTTCGGATTATCTTACTGAAATCATAGTCTAAATTTTCTGCTTAACTTTTTTGTTTTGCTATGAGACCCTAATAATACACTACTGCTTCCCAAGGAAAAACTGCAAAGGGTTAAAAAATGGCAAATATTAATATAGCTGGAATGGATCATGCTAAGATTCAGGAGATCATTACTTACTTCACCTGATAACGCCGCAACAATACCAACTATCTTTCCAGTTTTCGTTACTACATATCCTCCAGAGTCGCCAACCTGAGGAATATAGTCAGACAATAACGCTATGGAAAACTGGAAGTCATATGTAATCCTTCCATACTTTATATGTGGCCAAGAGTATTTTTGGTCTCCATCCGGGGCTAATATTACACCATTGATATATAATTTCGTTGTTGCCCCCAAAGCATAACCTCCTGCCCTAAGTTTACAGACTCAATTCCAGAAAACTGTGTTTCTCCACTGCGTGGCAAAGGCATTGGCAATTTCAGTGATCTATGTATTGGCACTAATGTCTCAGCAATTGCAAAATCCGCGATGGTTGATTCTGAGTCAACAAGGCTTTTTCCTTCAAAGACTGCTATTTTCTTTCGATATGGAGCGCTTCTTGGATAGTATATTTTCCAGGGACCTCTATCAGGTGTGGATCGTGTTTTCAGAACATGGTCACAGCTCGCAAGATAAGTTTTATTCTGCGCATCGGAACAAAAAAAACCGAGTGTTCCATAGTTAATGGCACCTCTTGCTCTTATTTGTTCACCAATTTTTAGCTCAATTTCCATTTCTATTCAGCTTCAGCTAACAAGGCAGGAAATGGAAACCTCTTTTAAAGAGCATATAGACCGGTTTGCAGATACAGAAGATGTCAGCAATGCCGAGTTGATTGAACAAATAACATACTGGTACAATGGTTTTTGTTTTAGCGGAATTTGTGAAAAGGTTTTTAATCCATTTTCAATGCTTCTTTTGTTCGACAATGCCCGATTCAGCAATTACTGGTTTGAAAGCGCGACACCGAGTTTTTTGATAAAACTGATCAAAGAAAAAGACTTTGATTTAACTGGATTAGATGGGGTCAACGTAAGTGAATCAGCATTCAGCTCATATGAAATAGAAAACCTGAAAATTATACCAATACTTTTCCAGACCGGTTATCTGACGATTGCAGGATATAATAAAGATAGAATGGAATATACCCTGGCCTATCCTAATTTTGAAGTAAAAAATTCAATGACGGAATGCCTAACTGAGGCATATTCCTTTGTGGAAAGAGAGTTTGTTCATGGTTATGCATGGAAACTGATTGATGCATTAAGAAATCATGAGCTTGAATTATTCGACACATTGCGCATCTTTTTTGCCAAAATTCGGCATCCTTCACACAAGCCAAAAACTAGTTTACACTTTTTGACAATAAAATTTTTACGGATTAACTCCAGAAGTTCCAGCATAGGGGAGTTTAGGCGTAAGCCTTTTATTGTCTTTTCTGAGAAAGTGTAAACTGACGAATGAAAGATGCCCAAAATTCCATACGATCTTCAAATAAACAAAGAGAAATATTACCAGACAGTTTTTTACCTGATATTTTCTCTTATTGGGCTGAAAGTCAGTGGTGTCCGGTTAGCTTTTTGCATGCATTAAAAGACGGTAAAAAAATGAAAAAA
>JAJSZO010000263.1:0-1466 GCA_030262795.1 Deltaproteobacteria bacterium
TGAAGCCCTTGAGCAATACAGGTAAAAACTCCGTAGCATTTGTGCTGGATATGACGGCATTTCTTGCTTTTATTGGCGAAAATTTTGTAAACTTGCTATACTCATTGCTGCACCCGCGTTCCATCCGCTTTGGCGCAATTGTGAAGAATATTGAAGAAGCCGGTGTGCGTGCAATGCCCATCGTGGCTCTGACCAGTTTCCTGATCGGGGTGGTGATCGCCTACCAGGGGGCGGTGCAGCTTGAGAAGTTTGGCGCCAACCTTTTCATTGTAGACATGATCGGTCTTTCGATCACGAGAGAACTTGCCCCGCTTATCACGGCCATAGTCGTGGCTGGCAGGACCGGTTCTTCATATACCGCCCAACTTGGCGTGATGAAGATTACTGAAGAAATTGACGCCATGCGCACCATGGGATTTGATCCCCATCGTTTTCTGGTGCTGCCGCGCATCATAGCCCTGATGATTGCCCTGCCGCTGATGATTTTTTTTGCCGACATAATCGGTATTGTTGCCGGTATGTTTATCTCTCATGTTCATCTGCACCTCTCTTATCCTGAGTTTCTCCACCGGTTGCAGACCGTTCTTGAGGTTAAACATGTATGGATCGGTATTTGTAAAGGTCCGTTTTTTGCGTGGCTTATCGCCATTGTTGGCTGCTTCCGTGGATTTCAGGTCTCCAAAAGCACGGACAGTATAGGACATTATACCACCATTAGTGTGGTTAACGCTATTTTCCTGGTGATTGCCTGTGACGCACTTTTTTCAGTATTATTCACGGAGCTTGGCATTTGAGTAAAATCGTTATCACAGTATCGGATGTTGTGACCCGGTTCGGCAAAAACGTGGTTCATGACGGCATCAGCCTGAATGTGCGCCAGGGTGAAATCTATGGGCTTCTTGGTGGCAGCGGATCAGGTAAATCAACTTTAATGAAAGAGATGACCATGCTGCGGCGTCCCCAGTCCGGAGAGATCAGGGTTCTTGGTCAAAATCTTTTGACTATTACCCGCTCTGATGCAACTATGCTGCGGCGGCAATGGGGTGTGCTTTTTCAGGGTGGAGCTCTTTATTCTTCACTCACTGTTAAGGAAAATATCGGGATAACACTCAAGGAGTATACCGATCTCCCCTTAAAACTGATTCAGGATATCGTGCGCTTGAAAATTAATATGGTTGGTCTTCCTGAACATGCAGCAGATCTCTATCCGGCGGAACTGAGCGGAGGAATGGTCAAACGGGCGTCATTGGCACGGGCGTTGGCTATGGACCCTAAGCTTCTATTTCTTGATGAACCGACATCAGGTCTGGATCCATCGGGCGCAGAGGCTTTCGACAATTTGATTCTTAAACTGCGGGAGGTTCTTGGATTAACCGTTTTAATGGTAACCCATGATCTTGATTCCATCCGGACTGTGGTTGACCGTTGTGCCGTACTGGGCGAAAAGAAAGTAATAGGGGAGGGCA
>JAJSZO010000263.1:1566-3102 GCA_030262795.1 Deltaproteobacteria bacterium
TTTGACCGGCTGCTCAGTGAGAAGAATCTGCAAAACATTGAAGATATACTTTCTGAAACAAAAATGCTCGCCAAAAATATCAGAGGGCAATTGCAAGGATTCCGGAATCTTGTTGATAACGGTGTTGTCATGGAAAAAAGCATTGCCCGGGGTTTTGAAAAGGTTGAAGCAGCCTCTGTCAGTGTTAAGAAAATGGCTGACAGTCTGGAGAAAAACTATGCCGACGTTGGTCGTAACATGAACCAGGATGTGCGGCAGAGCCTTGAATCCTTTAATCAACTTTTTTACGAATTGGGTATTCTGGTGGGAGATCTGCAAAGAACAACCCGAGCCATTGAAGCCAGCCCAAGTGACCTGCTGTTCAAACACACCCCGCCGAGGCCTGGACCTGGAGAGGAGGGATATAATGAAAAATAGCTGTTCTATGATCTTCATCTTTTTCTGCCTGCTCGCCGGCTGCGCGACCAAAAGCGTTCCTCCTGCCTCCATCTATACGATATCGCCTGAATGGGACAGCACTAGAGCCCAAGAAGAAACAGGAAAAAAGAATTCTACTATTATTAAAATGGCTTTGGTTCGTGGAACGCGATCCCTTACAGGCACCGAAATCCTTTATACTGATGCACGGTATGGCAGGAACAGCTATGCCTACAGCCGCTGGAGTGATGCGCCGGTCAGATTGCTGCAAATACTCTTTCAGGTTGCCCTGGAAGAAAGTGGCTGGTTTGGGGCTGTGGTTCCTCCCACCTCCGCTTCAGAAGCCGATTTGCTTTTAGAAAGCACTCTGTATGATTTCAGTCACCATATCAAAGATGACGGAACTTCCGATGGAGTCGTCAGAGTACGTTTTTATCTCATAGATAATACGGCAAAAACGGTAACTGCAACAAAAGAGTTTATGTCCTGTGTTGCGGCAGCCCCGCAGAATGCTCAAGGCGCCGCAAGCGCACTCAACAAGGCTGCGACAAATGTTGCCTGCGACCTTGTATCTTGGCTTGCCGAACTTGGCAGGCTTTAAAAGAAAAAACAAAAGGTATACCTCGAAATGAGACCATTCAGGCAGATTGAAATCTTTTCCGGAATTACCAGGAATATATTCATCATGGGCATGGTCAGTTTGTTTACTGATTTGAGCAGCCAGATGGTTTTCCCTTTGATCCCTCTGTTTTTGACTACTGTTTTGGGTTGCGGTGCTTATGCGGTCGGTATTGTAGAAGGTGCAGCAGAAACAACAGCCTTTTTATTAAAAGTTTTATCCGGCTATTGGTCGGATAAGATCGGGAAGAGAAAGCCGTTTATTTTGTGCGGCTATAGTATGTTATCCATAACCAAACCATTATTTGCCATCAATAACGTTCGGCATGAATATTGCTCGTTTAAGCTTACCATTTGTCTGCCTTATAACTACTTGATATAACAGAAGATAATAACTATAGACAGTTCAGTAAATATATGCATATTATGGTGTCTCACTATAACCTTTAAATATAGGAGGCACCATAGAAAAGAAAATAAGCCAAAATGTTTTTAAAACAA
>JAJSZO010000264.1 GCA_030262795.1 Deltaproteobacteria bacterium
TTCATATGCATATAACAAGCTGGCATGAGTGGCTGGGAAAAGCTTGCGATAACAGGAATCCTTCCAATTTTATTACTCCAGTTCAGATTCTAAACATATTCGAATAGAATATTTTTTTTCAAAACCGGGTAGTTCCTACAAAGCAGTGCAGGTTTGGGAATACTGCCCTGTTTTACTTTGTAACCACCTGATTTTTCTCTATGTGCTGCCAAAAGACATGATATGTAACTTATTGAAATTATTGACCCGCACTGTTTTATATGGACTACCCAAAACCGATATATTATTATTCTCCGCTAACGGATTCAACTTCATGTCGTTTCATTCCAGGAAGTATTGGCTCCATTCGTTCAATTTTATAGAGCTTGTTATCTTTGAAATGCACTATTACCTCTTGGAAGCGTGAATGCCAGTAATACCAGACATTGTTTGACAGAAGAGGTGTTTTGTGGCTTGGGGGATATCCATATGCCATTACGACAGCAGCTTTACTCATATAGAAAGCAATGCTGCCGTTTTTGATATTTTCTTTTTCATTTTTTGTAACGTCATGAAAACAACCGCCTTCTGCCAATGCTCTTTTTTCTGAGAAATAGCGATCAAACAATTCCTTAAGTTTGATCCTTGTATATTTTTTGTGATGAACAATGGTAAAGGTCTGGGATGTATCTACTTGTATAAACTGTATTTTTCTGTTACCAAAGCCAACTATTTTGACTTTTGTTCCAATCGGCAGTTTAGTGCCCTTATGATAATTTATTGATGAAATTTTATTGGGCTTTTCATACCAGATGTTTACGCCGGTATAGTATATTGTGCCGACAGGTATATCCCCGGATTTTTCTTCAGAGTTCTCTGAATGTCCTGTTGAGAAGGATAAACAACCGGCAAAATTAACAATAACAAAAAAACACAGCAAATATTTTGTGATATACCTCATCCGAACCTCCTTTACTGAATAGTATAGTATATTATTATCGCATTAGTTTAATGACGTTTGTTTCATTGGCTCAATTTTTTCTAATCCATATCACTCTCCTAAAGGTGGTAAGTTACCCCCGATAAACCATCTCCCACCCGTGATATACCAGGACAATCTTTTTCAGCTCTCCCTTGCCCATAGCTTTTACAACACGGTCGTCTTGAGCATATTTGTTTAACTGTTCCCCGGCCTCGGCAATTTTCTTTTCAAGGATATCCCGGGTTAACTCCCCTCGTTTGATATACTTCAGCTCAATCACATAGCCATACCCCATGTCCGGGAACCTTGCCCAGAATGGCTCAAGAAAGATATCTGCAAAGCCTTTGCTCATTTCCATTTCTGTTTTGGGTAGAAAATAGTCGGTTAGATTGAGATAGGCCAGTAGAAAGCCTTGAACGACCTTTTCTCCTGCGAGATAATCCCGCACCGAGGTCTGATTTTTCACTTCATCTGCCAGAAAATCAAACACAGGTTCCCATACTCCGTCATAAGCCATATCACCCAGCATGTTAGCAAGTTTCCAGAGATCTACTCTGAAGATGTCCACATCAGCATAGGCGTCCCGCAGATACCCGTACATAAGCTTCTGAACAGTGAGGTTTGGAATTTGCAGCACGGTTCTAGTTCCGCTTGTGGGGGCAAAGGACAGCAGACCAAAGTAGAGGAGCAATGAAATGAAGTTTTCCGGCTGGATGATGGCCTCTAATGGAAAGCTGCTGGTCACAGAGGATGTAATGCGCCCCTTTTCCATAATCTCTTTCAACCGGCTGAAGTTGCCATTGAGTCTCTTGTCAACAAGGATCAGGTGCCTGAGTTTGCCATAGTCTATCCGCACGTTCTGATCAATAAGCTCATCCGGCATGTTTCCGCTATCAATACATGAATACATAAAATAAAAGACCATGTCGGGATTAAAAACCGATTGCTGACTTTTGTGGGAGAAACAATAATTGTTATACCATAGTTGCATGATACCGAATGTTTCGTCAGTATCTAAAAGAAAATTTCCGTGGTCCTTATACCAGGAAATAAGACTTCTTGTTTCCAAAATGGTAAAACCGAGCATTTCATCGAATTTCGGCTCCAGGCTTATGTTTCTTCCAATGTTAAACCCGCTTGTGACATCGTCCATGGTCACTGGCGAGACTCCGGTGATGAACAACCTGGCCAGACTGGATCCGCTGCCGGTGGTTCCGGCCTTGAGCACATTGAAAAAATGGCGAAGAAAACCGGCGCCGTGGGTTAAGTCATGATAGGCTTTCTGACCGTGAACGGAAAGAATGGTATTGGTAAAGTTGTCGTATTCGTCGATGAGTATGCAGAGCCTTAAGTCATGGCTGAAACCGTAGGCAAAGAGCCTGTTTAACCTGTCTGTAATAGTGGGCAACGAAGTGAGTTTGCTGAGGATTTCCGGGGTAAACGCATCTTCGTATTTGCTGAGAAATTCCTCAAATACTCCCTGACAGTAGATTTCAAACGAAGCCTCCACCTTTTCAGGATCAGGATTGACTGCAGAAAAATTGAAACGCAGTACCAGATACACTCCATGGTCCTCAGTGGGATTTTCCCCAATCCACGTTCCCTTGAAGATCTCCCTGAAACGGTCTTTTTTTGCTATATCATAGTAACTTTCCAGAACGGAAAGCCACAGCGACTTGCCGAATCGCCTGGGTCGGATAAAAAAAAGATATTCACCGGCTGATTCTATCAAGGGAATAAATTGGGTCTTGTCTACATAGTAAAACTCTTTGTTCTGGATTTTTTCAAAATCAGCAATACCGTAAGGAATTTTCTTGATTTTTTTGGCCATTTTTTGCTCCTAACATTCCAGCATTCCAGTATTCCAGTTCAAACAAGGCGCATGAAAAAAACTCCTCGAAAGCTTCCCTCTCCACATTCTTGGCAATTCCAATTACTTCTTCTGCCTTTCAATTTTCATAAATAAAGGACGATGCATTCAATAACATATCCTAAAATTGTTTCAATCCCGTATAAATCGAGCTCTCTCGACATCGTAACTATCTATAATCATTAAAATATATTCCTGATAGCTAATTATTTCAATCCCTTTTTTGCTACCGCAAGGAAGCTCTCGGGATACCTCACCC
>JAJSZO010000265.1 GCA_030262795.1 Deltaproteobacteria bacterium
TTAAAAAAAGAAAATGCTGAAAATGCATTGAATTCATTATTGTCGGCCCTTGAAGATTATCTCTGGCAAAATACGCTAAAAGCGGCATAGAAAATTAAATTGCCAGAAAACGTGTCAGAATTTTTGGGACGGAGTACTAGTATCCTATTCAAATTCCATGGTAAAATTGAAAAATTTGAACTTTAAAAAAAATAAATAGTGTAATATCAATAAGTTATTTTTTAAGTAAATTAATTTACCACGGAATTTGAATAGGATACGGCTAAAGCTTGATTCTACAGACCAAATCACACAACAATTTCGCAGGCAGGCTGAGGCCCTTTTGAACAGCAAAGTAATTTCCAAGGAGAAGATAGTTCTGGTGCTCGGCCGTCCGCAGATTCTAACCCGGGGACCCGGTGATGCAGTAAAAATCACCTTTGGCTCTGATAGAAAAAAGGGGTTGATTCCCTTTGACTATGCTTGCTGTGATGTCCGGGATGATGCCAAAGCACAGCTTAATGAGTTAGGTAAAGCGCTTTGTTCTACTGAACTCTCCGAATACGTCTTTGAAATCAGTGGTCATACTGATATCAGAGGATCTGAGGCATATAATCAAGACTTGTCTCTGAAAAGAGCCGGTGCAGTCAGGAAGTATTTGATGGTTTTTTTCATATTCCCGAGAACAGACTGAAGGTAAAAGGTTATGGTGAATATCGTATCATTGCTCAGGGCAATGATGAGGCATGTCATGCGATTAATCGCAGGGTAGAGATAAACAAGGTTAGGCAAAATAGAGAAAGCGGCCAAGGCGGAAGCCTCATCCTTTGCAAGGGAGAACCAGCTTTCTATGGATGTAGGATTTTTATACAAAAATGGCAAGAGTGGCCGTCAGATGCAGATAAAATCTGATGGTACATCCGTACTTCGAACTGACAAAGACCCTTACCAAATATTTTTTCGGCCGCATCAAAACTGCTATGTGTACCTGCTGCAGAAAGACTCAGCCGGAAAATGGTATATCCTCTTTCCTGAGAAAGGCTCTGGTTTCAATATTAATCCGGTCAGCCAGGAAAAAGATTATTGGGTGCCCGGATTCGATAAGGGATTTCCTTTGGATGAGACCAAAGGGGAAGAAACGATCTATCTGCTTGCTTCTATGTGGTAGGTATCGGATCTGGAATCTCCAGGCTCAAACTTAGAAGAGCTGGTAATTCCAATAACCCGGAGTTTTCAAACCAGAGGTGTATCCCATGTCGGTAAGCCCCGTATAAACAACACAAGATATACCGTATCCGAAGACTACGAAACTGCAATAGAAAGATTTGCAGGGACTGGATCCTTTTCAAGAACTATCAGCTTTATCCATCAGTAAGATAATAGAGCAGGGGTCAGGGAACAGTGATCAGGGGTCAGGGGTTGGGGAGCAATGATCAGGGGCATAAGCGCTAATTTATTTTTGCGCCGGACAAACTACCGAACGAATGAACATCGAACATCGAACATCGAACGTCCAACATCGAATTTTGAATAATGTATTCTGCCAATTTATAAACTGGCGGAGCAAAGCGATTTCATCCCTGTATTATTTTGTAAACACCTGAATGGAAAAAAATGAAGAAACAGACTTATGACCTGGAAGAAAGGCTGCTTGAGTATTCGGTGAGAATCATAAAGACAGAAATAGTTATTCAAGGTTCGGCATTGGTTTTTTATTCGATTTTAAAATAATTTGAAGAGCGGAGCGACATCATTATTCGACGTTGGATGTTTGATGTTGGACGTTCATCTTTTAAAAGGGAAATCATGGCAAACCCTGGAGTATAAGGAAAAGAATGTTGTCGCAAGTAGAAAGAAAAAGATCACCATAGGCGGGGTGACTATTTTAGTCTTAGTGACTACCTTTGCCTTTTTTTATCCCAGCTACACGGCAATGGACCGATTGATGCAAGCCGTTTACATTCAACGTGTTCGTCTATGCGAGATACCCATAAGAAATGGGATACGACTTGACACAAGTGTGAGATGGTACTAAAATAATTAGCACTATCTTGCCTATCTGTCAAAAATTCTGCAAACAATTACTTGACAAACATGCAACTTAGTCGTAAATTCTTTACGACTAAGTCGACCGAGAGTCAAAAGGACTGGATTGTGAAGTTGAATGAGTTTCTATCACAACATGATGTATTTACGGTCGAGGATTTGGAGCTTTTTCTCTCTGAGAAAGGTTCCATCAAGCCGAATACCCGTAAAGCGCTTCTGACATACTATCGAAAACATGGCCGAATAGTACCTGTTCGACGCGGATTGTATGCTGTTGTCCCTTTTGGTTCTTCGCCTGATTCAAGCCCGGTTGATCCGTATCTTTTGGCCGCAAAAATGACTAAAGATGCCATTCTTGCTTACCATACCGCTCTGGAATTCCACGGAAAAGCATACTCGGTTTACACGAGACTGCACTACCTGACCGCCCGAAGATCACTCCCTGTCAGGTTTCGGTCTTATGAAATCAGAGGGGTGCTCGTGCCGCAATCACTTCGTGCTAAAGGCGAGGAGATGTTTGGTGTGGTCCGTCACAAACGTTCCGGAGTAGAGCTACGTGTAACCAGTCTTGAAAGAACTCTTGTCGATGTGCTGGATCGGCCGGAACTGACCGGGAGTTGGGAAGAGATATGGCGTTCCCTGGAATCGGTCGAGTTTTTCGACATAGACCAGGTAGTCAAGTATGTCTTGCTTTTGAAAAATGCGACTACCGTCGGAAAAGTTGGATTTTTCCTGCAACAGCACAAGGAAGCCCTGATGGTTGATGATGTCCACCTGAAATCTTTGCGTAAGTTGCGGCCCCTGCGGCCTCATTATCTGATACGCGGAAAGCGCCAAGGTGGCCGGTGGATCAAGGAATGGAACTTGATAGTTCCGGACGAAATACTGAATCAATCCTGGGGAGAAGTGTTGTGATATTTTCACCATCAGAGATTTTACCGGTTGCGGAATCAACTGGTTTCAGGGCAGATGTAATCAAGAAAGTGTTCCACCTGCTAAATCTGCTGAACAAGTTGAATTCGCATCCTTTTCTCAAAGGGAAATTCGCT
>JAJSZO010000266.1 GCA_030262795.1 Deltaproteobacteria bacterium
TAAGGTATTCTGCCAATTTATAAACCGGCAGAGCGAAGCGATTTCATCATTCGATGTTCGACGTTCAAAAAAAATCACCTATATCATACCGAATTCATTAGGCATAAAATGAAAATTCCTATACTATCAAGTTAGCCTGACCAAGCTATCACGAACACCTACGTAAGTAAAGAGTGAGCATTACCGGTTTTTTTAATACGTTGGGGTCAAGAATCCTAAAAAAATTGCTTCCATTCTCAAAATCAGCGCATTTCGATTTGATATGTTCCCTTTTTTATGTTTAACTACAAAAATTATGACTACCTGGAAACAATCACGTAAAACTTTCTGCGATTGCCTATTCTGGCAAGATGATGCTGCAGTTGCACGCTAAGAAAATGATAATTTTCTTCGGGATCGGAAGATACTGTTTATTCCTTATATCGAAATTTCAGTTTGTTGATAATAATTTGGTGTAAGCTTTATTTTCAAACTATGGGTTCGCTTAAAAATAAATTTACATTTTTAGGTGTCGAGGCGACCGCATGGCAAGGCACGAGGAGAGGGAGAAAGACTGATGAATAACATCATGAAATATATTATCTTTTCAGTTTTGACGGCAATAGTATTAATTCCATGGTCTTTAACTGTTGCATATGCTTATGAAACGGCTCCTAGAATTTCAGATAGGGAAATTATTGAATCTCTGGTCGAACTTAAACAGGGGCAAAAAAATATGAATCAAAGATTTGAAGATATGAATCAAAGATTTGAAAACATGAATCAAAGATTGGAAAGCATGAACCAAAGCTTTAATCAAAGATTTGAAAGCATGCAGAATTTGATGCTTGCTTTATTTGGTTCTGCCATGGCTTTTGTACTGGGCATGCTGGGCTATATTATATGGGACAGAAAAACAGCACAACAGCCTTTCAAGCGCAGACTTTATAATCTGGAAAATGAATTTGCAGAAGTAGAAGAACAGCTTGAAATGAAAAATCCTTCAGGCCCTGTGACAGCCCGTCTGGTAGCTTCTTTTAAACAACTTGCAGAAACCGATGAAAAAAGTTGCAGCAATATTAAAGACATATTCTTTGCTATAGATATCAACTCAGGAGGTACATTTTATACTTCCTTTGGTTTTGTCCGGTTGATATATTCCAGCGACAAAGAGACCTGTTCCTCAAAAGCTGTTTTGCTTATAAAAGCATCTGCAAATTTTACTAGATCAATCCTTTTCAAAAGATTGAGCAGTTGAATATCGCTCTTATCTTTGACTATTCCGGCTATTTCATGGGTGGTCATCTCAAGCGCGTTAAAATTCCTGATCCCCCCCATATATTCACGCAAAATTTCCGACAGGATAAAACAAAAAGCTTTTCCTTCCCTGCCATCCGGAATTCCCGGTGCCACCAGCTCATCAATCCGGTTTAAGGCTTTAAGATAAGGTGGCAGAACCGGAACTTCAGGGCATAACTTTCGGCGTTGGCGGTATTTAAAAATAACATAGACCGCAATAATCACAAGTATAATCAAAATCACGGCCAAAACCAGCAAAAGAATCCGCTTGATTCCGTACTTTGTGGATATAAGCCCCTTGATCGGCCGCAAAAGATTTTCCGCCGGTTTAACCTTGATTAAAGGCTCCACCGCCAAAACAGCCGGATTGCTTTTCAGAGTCTTTTGCTTGCCATCCTGATCATATACATAAATTTCAAGGCCGGGCAGGTTAATATCTTCCATGGAATCCACAAACATATCAATCTTGATCCCATTTGCTATATTAGTTTTTTTTAAGATATCAAAATCTTTTAAACCTGTAACTTCCAGGTTATCAGGAAGTTTAAATCCTGCCGGAATTTCAAAACTCAGGCGCAGAGTTATGATATCTCCGGGTGTAGCCTTTTTTGGGATAAATTCCGCGCGCACCGCGTAATCAGCATAATTACCTGCAATAATTTTACCGGGAATCAAACAATTGCTTATAAAAAGAGAAATAATTATTATTATCAAAAAAAAATTCCGTTTCATCATCGGCGCCCTTTTTCCATAAAATATCTCATCAAGGGCTTAATTGCAGATCGGCTGGTGTTAAGTTCAATCAGTGAGACCCCGCATCTGGAACAGATATTTTTAATCTCAAGCTCTTTTTTTTGTCTTTCTTTGCGCCATAAACGCCTTACCCGCCGACTTGAGGTGTTCACCTGGCAGATTTCATTGGATTCGGGATCCGTAAAACTTGCCAGGCCTATATCAGGCAGGCTTTTTTCAGCATCATCCTCGACCCGTATCATCGTAAGGTCATGCTTGCTTGAAGTTATCCTTAAAACTTTTTCATAACCACTATCCATAAAATCGGAAAGCAGGAAAACAATACTGTTGCGCTTAATTGTTCGGTTCAGATAAGTAAGCGCGGATGCAATATCAGTTCCTTTCGCAGACTTCTCATGGGTAAAAATCTCCTTGATTAGGCGCCAGACATAGGCGCTCCCTTTTTGGGGAGGAATAAATTTTTCCACTCCGGAAGTAAACAGGATAGCGCCGACCTTATCATTGGTCTTTATTGCCAAAAAAGCCAGGGTTCCGGCAACCTCTGCAAGCAAGTCTCTTTTAAAACGTTTTTTGCTGGCAAACAGGTTTGAGGCTGAAAGATCAATTACCAGGATTACAGTGAGTTCCCGCTCTTCATGAAACATTTTAACAAAAGGCCGACCGAACCTGGCTGAAACATTCCAGTCAATGGAACGAATATCATCTCCCGGAATATATTCCCGGACTTCGGCAAACTCCATTCCCTGGCCCTTAAAGGCGCTGGTATATTGCCCGGCAAACATTTCATTGGCGAGATAACGGGTCCGAAAATGAAACCTTTGAATCGTTTTAATAAGTTCTTTTGACAGCATAATGGATCAGGGCACTTCCAGTCGCTCTAAAATCTGCAAAATAATATCATCAGTAGAAAGGCCATCGGCTTCAGCCTCATAACTGAGTAAAATCCGGTGCCTCAGCACATCC
>JAJSZO010000267.1 GCA_030262795.1 Deltaproteobacteria bacterium
ACAAGCGACCATTTAATATTGAATGAATTTTTAATGACAGATGCGATGTGGCCGTCAAAATAGAAGTGCTCTACGAGCCATTTTTTTTCTTTATAGTCGATGATGAGGTTATTTTCATCTATAACTTTTGCAATGATGCATTTTGAAAGGTCTTTGAGACCTGTGCCTACAGCCTTGAGAACAGATTCCTTTGATGTCCAGTAACGGAAAAAAAGTTTAACCGGATCAGTATTGGCAAGGTTCCATTCCTTTTTATCGGCTGTTTTACTGAATAGAGCTTCAGAACATGGCCTTATCTTTTCTATATCAATTCCTGTTTGAGTTGATGCAACTACCCCACCGACATAATTTGGTTTGTGCGTTAGAGACCAGTAATTCCCGTTAAAGGGCAAGGGAGCTCCGTTTTTATCCTTTAAAAGATTGCTTAAATAAATACAGCTTTTTTGAGCAGATATTTCAAGTGCCTGCCTGGCGTGTTTGCTTAAGCTTAAAACTCTGTTTTTGCCTGTAAGTTGTCTGTTTTTTTCGGGAACGACAAGTATAACCGGATAGATAGTCTTCAAATTTGTTTGCTCCGTTTAATTTCGACATATAAGATTGTTGTCGAGTGCTTTTAGAACTATCCTGCAATCAGCTACTGTAACTCCCTTTCCTTCTTCGTGTACCATAAGTGGATTGATATCCATCTCTACGATTTCAGGGTGGTTAGTTACCATGTCTGAAAGACTTACAACCGATTTTTCAAGTGCCTGGATATCTGATTTGGCTCTTCCTCTGAATCCTTTAAAAATGTTATATCCCTTTATGCTTTGAATCATTCTTCGTGTTTCGTTTCTTCCAATAGGAGCAAGACGAAATACAACATCTTTAAAAAGTTCAACATATATTCCACCAAGGCCTGCCATTAGCAATGCTCCGAAAACAGGGTAACGGTTTATACCCAGTATGACTTCATCACCGGGCTGTGACATTTTCTGAACCATAACACCTTCTATAACCGCGTTTGGATCATATTGTATTGCTCTTTCGACGAGTTTTTTAAAGGCTTGTTTGACTTTTTCTTTACTGTCAAGCTTTAAGATAACTCCGTTTGCATCTGATTTGTGCTGAATCTGAGGGGAAATAATTTTCATTGCAACCGGAAACGATATGTTTGCAGCAAGTTGAGCTGCTTCATTTTCGTTTTTTGCAATTTCAGCCGGAAGAAGGTTAAATCCATAACATTCCAGCAGCTTCACTCCATCCAGTTCTCCAAGATAGGTTTTCCCTGCTGCAAGCAAATTTTCGATAATCTTGGCCGCACGTTTTTTATTATGTTTTAAAGTAAACTGCGCAAGGTGTTGACGGTTCAACCACTTTGAATATTTGTAAAGCGCTCCTAAGGCTTTTGTTGTATTTTCAGGGAACCTGAAAACCGGTATGCCGTGCCGCTGAAGATATTTTACACCGGAAGATACGTCAAAAATCCCCATAAAACAGCATAAAACCGGCTTATGTGAGCGCCTGTCAATACGAACAATTGCTTCAGCCGTTCCTAACGCATTGGTCATGGATTGAGGGGTAAGTATTACAAGAGCCCCGTCAACATTTTCATCTTTAATAACAGATGAAAGCGCGTTTTCATAACGATCCTGTGCGGCATCTCCGATAATATCTACAGGATTATAAAGATTTGCCGTTAAAGGAAGATGGCTTTCAAGGGCCTCAATTGTTTCTTTCTGGAATTTTGCAAGCTTCAGGCCGGATGATACCGTCATATCGGTAGCCACAATACCCGGCCCGCCTGCGTTTGTGACTATGGCAACGTGATTGCCGCCTGGAACCTTTCTGCCGAATTTTCCCATCCCACTTTTATTCTTATAGGCAAAGGCAATTGCATAATCAAACAGTTCATCAATTGAGTCAACTCGTATTATTCCTGCTTGTTTAAATATGGCGTCATATACTGCTTCCGCTCCTGCCAGAGCGCCGGTATGGGATGCTGCGGCCCTGGCGCCAGCAGTGGTTCTCCCTGATTTTATCACCAATATCGGCGTTGGCCTGTCGCCCGAGGTTATTTCTTTAACTGATTCTATGAACTCCTGGCCTTTTTTTAGTTCTTCAAGATAGAGCATAATGACTTCTGTATCTCCGTCATCATGCATGTAGCGAAGAAGGTCAAGCTCATCCACATCTGCCTTGTTGCCGATAGAGATGAACTTTGAAAACCCGAAATCCCTGTCTGCTGCAAAATCCAGAACAGCAGCACATAATGCCCCGCTTTGTGAAATAAAAGAAATATTTCCGGGTTTTGGCATTCGCCTGGAAAAGCTTGCATTAAGACTTACAGAAGAAAGG
Source organism: Deltaproteobacteria bacterium (assembly GCA_030262795.1). GTDB lineage: Bacteria > Desulfobacterota > Desulfobacteria > Desulfobacterales > ETH-SRB1 > B13-G4. Next base: position 2,338 of record JAJSZO010000267.1, read on the forward strand.
GGATTAATCACACCAAGACAGTTGGGGCCGACAACGCGTACACCAGCCTTTCTGCAAATTGATACGATTTTATTTTCTATTTCAAGACCCTCGCCTCCCACTTCTCGAAAACCGGCTGAAACAATCACAATTCCTTTTATGCCCTTTTCAATAGCCTCTTTAATAGCTTTAAGTGCAAGTCTGGGAGAAATAATTATTATTGCAAGATCAACATCGCCGGGAATGTCTGAGATGTTTGGATAGGCTCTAACGCTTAAAACCGACTTTGCATTTGGATTTACCGGATATAATATACCCCTGTACCCGCCTTTCAGAATATTGGCAAATATATCATGTCCTACTTTCCCAGGTGTAGTTGAAGCACCAACAACAGCTACTGATTCCGGTGAAAAAATTGCATCAAGATTTTGCATGGTATTATTTTCCTTTTCAGTAAATGATATGGCTGCAAAAAAGCACAAAAAATAGAATTTATATTCTATTAATATCAGTGGAAAATAAGCAATAATAATTTAAAAAATCAGACATTTTTATAAAAAACTGCCGGATCATTGGGTTTTATAGATAG
>JAJSZO010000268.1:0-1554 GCA_030262795.1 Deltaproteobacteria bacterium
GATATTCTACCGAATAAATCCATTGACATGTTCAAATCAATGGCACGATACAGAAATTTACTGATTCATGCTTATGATGGTGTGGATGATACGATAACATATAGTATTTATAAGAAGCATCTCAATGATTTTGGTATTTTTGTAAGTTTTATCCGACAATATATTGATGGGGAATAGTGAAATACATTTCAACTTTTCAGGCAGCACATAGCGAAAAATCAGATGTTTACAAAGTACAACAGGGCAGTATTCCCAAATCTGCACTGCTTTGTAGTGACTACCAGGTGGCGACTGCCGGCACCAAAGCGGTCGGGAGCGAGGGTTGGTAATATGGTTATATGTGAATCACTGTAAGGATCGTCAGCTCAAACATGCAAAAGGGCTGTAACCACAGGAAGTAATCTGTATGCCTGAACCAAAATGGTGAGCGGTCAAGTTCAGGAGTTAGCGTTTCTTCTGACTTAGATGAAGCGCCCCCCAATGGCAGTTAGTGCCCCCGACGACCCGAAGGTAACAACGCCTGAGACTGGCATGAATTAAGGAGAATTATGATGAGAATTATTGCACCATCTATACTGTCTGCTGATTTCACAAAATTAGGAGATGAAATAAAATCTGTTGAAGATGCTGGAGCGGACTGGATACATATTGATGTTATGGACGGTCATTTTGTTCCAACTATTACAATGGGATCTATAATTACAAAAGCTGCTAAAAGTATTACATTGCTTCCACTTGACGTACACCTGATGATTGAAAATCCCGATCTCCATATTCCGGACTTTGCAAAAGCAGGCGCCACCTTGATTTCTGTGCATGTTGAAGCATGTGTGCACTTAAACAGAACTATACAACTGATAAAAGAATTCGGGATAAAGGCAGGTGTTGCTCTGAATCCATCAACTCCGCTTTCGTCAATAGACTGGATCCTTGAATTCGTTGACTTTGTGTTGATAATGAGTGTTAATCCCGGTTTTGGAGGACAGGTTTTCATACAAAACTCAATTGATAAGATAATGACTCTTCGCAAAATGATTAAAGAGAGAAAATTATCTGCCATGATAGAAATAGATGGCGGAGTTAGTGAAAAAAACATAGAAGAGATTTCTATTGCAGGGGTTGATGCTTTTGTAGCTGGAACAGCAATTTTTGGAAGTCAGGATTACAAAAAGACAATTGGTTTTTTAAAGGAAAAATTATGAGCAAACGCAAAGACCCCAGAAAAGTATTGGTAATCCATGGCCCCAACCTGAATATGTTGGGCAAAAGAGAACCTGCTATTTATGGGAAAACTACCCTTGATGAAATTAATAAAAAGCTGGAAAATCTGGGCAAGAAACTGGGGATTAACGTAAATACATTTCAATCAAATCATGAAGGATCAATTGTAGAAAAGATACAGGACGCAATGGAAGGCTGTCAGGGACTTATTATCAATCCGGCCGCTTACACTCACACGAGTATTGCTATTCGTGACGCTCTTCTTCTTGTTGACGCTCCCATAATTGAAATTCACCTTTCTAATATTTACAAAAGGGAACCATTCCGTCACAG
>JAJSZO010000268.1:1654-2847 GCA_030262795.1 Deltaproteobacteria bacterium
TTAGTTGAGTGAGCCATTATTTGTTACGTTTATTTCTTTTGCTTGGGATGACATTCGCCGCAAGTAACAGGGCCTTTGTTTTGCTCTAAATGACATCCTTTGCAGTTTGTATGGAACGCCTTCATTGCAGATATTATCTTACCATTTCCCTCAAGGCTGTGGCATGCAGTACAATCACTCAATTCAGATTCATCCCATAAGTTTTCGCCATCTTTGTAAATGTGGTGACAGTCCAGACAGTCCAGCTCTAAATCATCGGCATGAAGTGTATGAGGAAAAGCAGCAGCAGGCCTTTCACGATCTGTAAAGATATCATGCTCCAGCCATTGAATATCATCCTGCGCATATGCTAAACCAGCAACAAATAAACCTGTCAAGCCTGCTATTACCATTAATATATTACTTTTTTTCATCCCTATCTGCCTCCAAATTATTATTATCACAAATATTCTTAATCTTTTTTACTTAGCATCTGAGTTTGCTTATCAAAAAGAATGTATAACTGTCAAGCCAAATTAACCTATATTGTACTAAATTTTACTTGACTGACAAGTGCTTATGAGATATGAAATAAATAGTTATGTTTATGTGTAACGGACTCGGAACTTTGTAAGGGGAGAAAATATGCAACAGAATTCCATAAAAAAAAATAGGGAAAATAGGGAAAATAGGGAAAAAATGGTGAACCGCAGAAATTGTCTCAAGCTAATGGGTGTCTTAGGTTTAGGCTTAACTGCTCCGACTCTAATCGCTAAGCCTGCCGAAAGCAAACAGTTAGACAATCTTCATTCCATAAGTAAAACTCGTCCGCTTATGGGGACAATTGTAACTATAACTATTGCAGACTCATCCCGCAATAAAGCTGAAGGAAACGTTGAAAAAGCTTTTGCAAAGATGACTGAACTTGAGAAAATTTTTAATCGACATGCTGATAATACTCCTGTAAGCTGGCTTAATCAAAAAGGTTTTTTAAAAGATATTTCTCCTGAATTAGCAGATGTTTTGCATCAAAGCGTTTTTTATAATTATATTAGTAAAGGCGTATTTGACATTACAGTCCTTCCACTTTTAGGTCTGTATAAAAAATCTTATGAATCAACCAATTCTTCTCCTTCGTTGAAACAGATAAATGAAAAGATGAAGCTTGTTAATTTTGAAAACATTAAAATAAACAAACAGGGCATAAGATTACT
>JAJSZO010000269.1 GCA_030262795.1 Deltaproteobacteria bacterium
TTTGCAACAGCTATACCGGCGCTTTCCTGCCCTCTGTGCTGAAGAGCATACAGGCCAAAATAGCAAAGTTTTGCAACTTCATGATAGTCATGAATACCAAATATTCCGCAAGCCTCTCGTGGTTTATCTAAAAAATTCATCAAATATATTCCTGAATGCATTTTACAGAAAGTTTTTTTCTATTAAGCGCTGCAATACCTTTACATATTGCATTTGCTCCGGATATGGTTGTTGTATATGGGATATTGAATTTAATGGCAGCGCGTCTTATATGATATCCATCGCGTGTTGTTTCCCCACCTGAGCCGGTATTTATGATCAGATGAACTTCATTGTTCTTGATTGCATCTATTACATGCGGACGTCCCAGTGAAACTTTGTTTACTACAATATTCGGTATGTTATGGTTTTCTAAAAACATTGCAGTTCCACGGGTTGCCATGTCTTTGCAACCTGTATTGCAGTGTTGAGGCCTGTCTGGCCGCCCAGAGTTGGCAGTAATGCGCATGGACGTTCTTTTTCTATTATTGCTGCAACCATTTCAGGTGTAACAGGTTCAATATAGGTTCGATCTGCCATTTCAGGATCAGTCATAATTGTTGCAGGATTGCTGTTCACAAGAACTACTTCATATCCTTCTTCGCGAAGGGTCTTGCATGCCTGAGTACCGGAGTAGTCAAACTCACATGCCTGACTGATTATAATAGGGCCGGCGCCGATTATCAGGATTTTTTTTATGTCAGTGCGTTTTGGCATTATTTCATCAAAGAATTTTTTTGACAGAATTAACGGGATATTCAGGATAAAACATCAAAACTCAACCTTGTTGCTTTTCATTTGGAAGGTTAGGGTTCGCACAAAAATAAGTTCGCAATTTTAAGTGTTGAGGCACCCGTCTGGCAAGGCGTGAAAGCGCAGGAATATCAGGATATTCCGAGCTTTCGCAACGCAGCCATACGGGATGCATCGGCGCTTAAAATGTGAAGTTATTTTTGTGCGAGCCCTTATCATGTCAGATTTCAAGATGTTATCATTTTTTTAAATTCATCAAAGAGATACCTTGATAGTATAGGAATTTCCATTTGAGTAATCTAATATAAGAGCGATAATCTAAAAAAGCAACATATATGCCAAGAAGAAAATAGAAATTTAACTTAATAATAAAAGTTTCCCAAACGATTTAACATTTTCCCGAGCGGAGCGAATTCACCGACAACTACCAACTCCTCAGGTTTTGCAACTGAATATCAAATCAGTTCGATAATAGGAGGCGATGGGGAGATAATAAGATCTGATGCCTACAAATTTGTAAATATTATATCCATTATTTACAAATTTGTAATATTATATTTTTTTCCTCCAATATGCCTATCTTGCTGAATTAATAAATCTTATTGTTAATATGTTTTTTTGGTATATTTGTTGCTATTAATCAGGCAAAGTCTGTTAAACTTTATTTTTGGGATAATACTATTGATAGTAACAAATATAAAAAACAAGTACGAACATGCTTCAAAAGTGCTGCAGAAAAAGAGGGAGCGACTGATTTCAGGGTTTTTAAACAGAAAAGACCCCTTTTTTTTGGAGCATAATGCCAGGATTTTAGATGATTATTTTCGTGAAAGTTTTGAAAGAAGTGAAGTCGGCCCTATGATGGGTATAAACAAGAATCCTTATGCGATTTTTGCAACAGGTGGCTATGGAAGGGAAGAACAGTGCATTCACTCTGATGTAGATCTTCTTTTTCTTTTTGAAAAAAATGTTCCTGATAAAACCGAGGATCTTATCCAGGAGGTTATTTACCCGCTATGGGACATAGGTCTTGATGTAGGGCACGCTACTCGCTCGATTAAGGAATGTGTAAGTCTTTCAGGGAAAGATCCGGAGGTGCTGACTTCAGTTCTGGATGCCCGTTTTATATGCGGTGTGTCCCTTTTGTATTCAGAACTTATGGAGCAAATTCGAAAAAAGATCATTATCAAGCGATCTGACAAAATCATTAATCGGCTTATTGAAAGCAATCTTCAGCGCCATGATCGTTTTGGGGACTCTACTAATTTGCTTGAACCAAATATTAAGGAAGGTCAGGGGGGATTGAGAGATTACCACACAATGCTGTGGATTGGCCGGATTAAATATAATATCAGGCAGCCAAGAGATCTTGAGTATTATGGCTGCCTTTCTCATAGCGAGTTCCGGATTTTTAAAGAGGCGCTTTCGTTTATATGGAACGTAAGAAACCGATTGCATTATATAGCCGGCAGAAGATGTGATCAATTGTATTTCGAGTACCAGACAGAACTGGCCAATGCCCTGAATCTCAGAAAACAAAACGGGCTGCAGCCGGTAGAAAGATTTCTATCAAAATTGCACAGCCGGATGGAGATTGTTAAGCAGCAATATTTGATGTTTATTGGTGAACAAGTGTACACAAAAAAGTCAAAGCTGTCAAAAAAACTCAATACACAAACTCAAATAAATGGTTTCGCCAAAATAAATAATATTGAGGTTAAGATGGGTATGCTTAATTTTGTTTCTTCCGAGGCTATACTGAATTCTCCGGATTTATTGATAACAATATTTGAAGAAAGTGCTCGCTTGCAAGTTCCATTAAGTTCTGAAGCAAAACGGCAGTTAAAAGAATATGACTATCGGATTGACTAAGGAGACCACAACATGTAGTATACTGACTGATGGAGACAAAGCAAAACAAAAGCAAGAAAATGGCACAAAAAATACCCTTTC
>JAJSZO010000270.1 GCA_030262795.1 Deltaproteobacteria bacterium
ATTAAAATAAACCCCAATTTTATCAATTGGTTGAAAATTAATGCTTCCATCTTATGAGCATCCTGATTTCCTCCGTTGAGAACACCAGATAATATTCGGTTGAATTTTTCCTTACAACCATCTAAACATATTTTCAATATTAGAAAAGTGTTTTCCTTGATCAGCTACGGTGCCTTTGATAATATATGCCATTTTAATCCTTCTGTATTAATCATTATTGTGGAAAAATAAAATGACATAATCTATATCAAATGTTCATAACTATTTTACCTTATTGATATAATTGCCTTTTTGGTTTTAGTATGGTATGTTCAATTTTGGTTACACTCTTCTCTTTTTCCATTGGCCATTGAGTTCCTGGACCCTTAGCCTTCGGCCCGCAGCGGAGAGAAGGGGGCGAATAGCGGTACACTTTCATTAACCCATGATACAGTTATCAAGGAGGTGATTGATGCCAAGTCAACCACCGCATATGCTTCGCGAGTATCTTCAGCAGAAAGATCAGCATCTTGCAGAAATTGCCAACAATCTGTGGAGAATATCCCGTCCGATTCACGAGCGGCAGAACCGCCCTGACAGCAATGAGAACGGTCCTGTTCATGTTCAGGCAGTTGAAGATAATATCTGGCGTTTGTTGCAGACAACTACGCTTCTAAACAAGGCCAACAACCTTGGGGATTTTATGCCGTTTGAGCTGTTTCTCCTTTCTTGCGCCGCATGTTGTCATGATTTTGACAAGGCCCTGGAAAGCGCCTTACCTCAAGGGGTTGAGCATGGAAGAGGGTCAGGCGATTTTGTTGAAAAAAATATGAACATACTCGGCCTGACCCGACCCCAGGCTAATGCAATCAGCAGCGCAATCACCATCCATAGCCTGAATCCAGATGAATTTCAGGAAGAACTCAGTCTGCTCAATACAAATCAGGCGTCCACTGTCGGGCCATATAACCTGCAACGCCTGGCTGTGCTTTTAAAGGCGGCTGATATTCTGCACTGCGATAATTCAAGAATTCCAAGCCTGGGAATAGAACCGGATAAATTGGAGGGACTGGACAGAAAAAAACACCTTTGCAGGTATTGCACGGACGGTTGGATATCTGACGGAACGCGGATTTTTATCCAGGCATCTCCACGCACAGAGGAAGAAATCAAGGTGGTCAGCAAGTGTCTTGGATATATGAAGAATTCTGAATGGCCCGCGGTTTCGGGTAGTCTGGAACGTTACAATTTCCCATATCAGCTTGAAATGGAACAGGATGTCACGATGCAAGGTGGCGACCTCAAGCAGGACGAGAAGGAGCTGCTGAGCAGATACCTCAAAGACGTCATAGCAGCGACTTATCGAATTGATATTCAAGGGATCTACTCAATGTCGGGTGCGGGCCACAAGTCGATCTATTTTCCCATTGAACAGCACTATACTCCGCTTAAGACCATGAGTAATCCAGCGCGCCTTGAAAAAGCGGTTGGCATGATCAGAAAGGATGTGCGCTCAGCCGAGCGTGTACCCTTGACTGATTTGCTTTCCTCTCACCGGCGTCTGTTGATTATCGGCGAGCCGGGCGGAGGGAAAACCACTTTTTTGCGGCTTATTGCCTGTGTCCTGGCGAAGGACGCGCTTGAACAGGGCGAACCTGTTAGAAAACTTTATCTTGGCCTTTCATTGGATAAGCCTGTGCCGATACCGATCCTTATCAGGCTTTCCGCCCTGGCCGGAACCTTGAAAAAAGGGTGTCCCGCGGTCAACGGTGCCGTGGCGTGGCGTGTGCTTTTGCAGACCATGGAAGAGTTGTTCGGCAAAGAAAACAGCTCGTTGCTGAAAAAGCTGCTTGATAAGGGAGGCTGTATCTGGATATTCGACATAAGGTTTGTACAAGTTAAAGAGTGGTCTGAAATGGGCAACCATTCGATTTTTATATGAGTATTAAGGTGTTGGCCTACCTCATAAAAGGCATGAAAATCAATATATTGCAGACTAAATTTAGTTTACGGATTTTTCACACTGTATCTTGTATGAGTTGAGCTACTCACACACAATATACGGTAGTGTCGATTTTTTGGTTCTTTATGTCGAATATCCAGGGCTGTATAGTGCTTCTTGACGGACTGGATGAGGAGCCTGATCAAAATATCAGGAAACAGATGGTGGATGTGACAAATGCCGTTCTTCATCATTGGGAGGATAATCTATTCGTGCTCAGTTCCAGGCCGTTTGGTTACCATGCTGTTGCGGCTTTGGAGAAAATGGCGACCGCCCATATCGCTTCTTTTGGGAGGGATGAGATCCTGGAATTTTTAATTCGATGTAGAAATCCTTGCTCTCTGAGCAAGGTTATGGTCCAGAGGCTTTGCCTTCTGAGCGGTTTACTGTTACAAGCAAACTTGAGTTGTCCCCCCAACAGCATGAAAGGAGTAACAGATGAGCCGTTTTCGAAAATTATCACAGACGATATGGCATTGCCAGTACCATATTGCTTGGACGCCGAAATATAGATACCGAATCCTAACGGGCAAGATTGCCGATCTTGTAACATACTGTATTCGGACATATTCTGAACAGTTGAAGTGCGAGGTAGTAGAGTTGAATGTTCAGGTAGATGTATCCTATTCAAATTCCGTGGTAAAACTGAATAATTTGAACTTTAAAAAAAATAAATAGTGTAATATCAATAAGTTATTTTTTAAGTAAATTAATTTACCACGGAATTTGAATAGGATACAGGTAGATCATGTTCATTTGATT
>JAJSZO010000271.1 GCA_030262795.1 Deltaproteobacteria bacterium
GATACTGATAACTTTTTATAAAACACCTGCTCTTTGACAATTTGTAAAAAACCGTCAATCTCCCTATGATTTTACATCATTGAAGGTTGACGGAAAAAACAGAATGATTTATCAATGTAACTTATTATTTTTATATTATTTATTGGATGGCTTTTAATCAGACCAGAATGGAATTGAAACATGGGTTTATATTCTGTATTAGCATCATCGTAAATACTTTTAATCAGATTTGATATCACTACGCGGTTCAGTATCAAAATAGTGAGCGCCATTTTGTTCATCCGGGGAATCCGTGGCCCACAGCTCAAACATATACTGCTTTTTATTTCTTGACAAACCTCGGGACAAAGACCACAGATTGCTTTTGTTAACGCCTGTCCTGGCGAGATACAGTCCTGAGAAAAGGCGGACAACCCTACCGTTCCTGTCCCGGAAGGGGTGTAGCCAGGTTAGCCGGTGATAACTTGCCGTCATAGCGATTAAACGTTCGTCACCATGAAAAGGTGTTGGATGAAAGGACGATAAAAAGCCTGAACAAGGAGATTCCATCATTATACTCATTGGATTTAAGATCATAATCCTTCTTTTTGCCGTTAATGCAGCGCCTCCTGTTATTGCATTTTTATTTGAAGATAGATGGAACCGGCCCATTGACTGGAACCGGACATTTTGGGACGGAAAACCGCTGCTGGGCCGCCACAAGACTATCCGTGGCATTATTGGAAGCATAGCAGCAGGAATTTTACTCGGCTGGTTTTTGGGGCTGCCGCTCATTGTGGGGTTCTGTATCGGGTTCTTCTCAATGCTGGGAGATTTGCTGACCAGTTTTTTTAAAAGAAGGTTTGAACTGGCGAGCGGCAGTGCGGTACCGCTCTTTGATCAACTATTTGAGGGCCTTTTTCCTCTGTTGTTTGTTAAGTATTATTTTCTATCGGATTGGGATCTGGTTATTGTTTTGCTTATCCTTTTTGTTCCGATTACACATTTTGGAGCCCTTTTTTTTAAGAAAAAAATCCTACCGGTACCCCACGAGAAAAATCTGCGCCTTGTAAAATCCCGCACCCGTTTCAGGGCGTGGCGCTCATGTCACATTGCTCTTCCCCCTTTGCAACGTTATCTTAATTTTGAAAATATTATTTATCATAAATGGATCATAACCTGTTTTTTAAAACTTATCAAGAAGTACGATATAGGTGTTCGTAACGCATTGGACGTGCGGTTTCGCCAAATAGAATTGCGATTTTCGGATCTACCTGTCCCTTTTGATTCCTACCGCATACTTTTTATGTGCGACCTTCATCTTGACGGCTTACCGGGAATTACGGAACGTATCATCAATATTGTTTCGGGTATAGAATGTGACAGTTGTATTATAGGAGGGGATATTCGGTATGAAATGTTTGGATCCTCATTTCTGACCACTCGACGGCTGCGGCAGATAGTTAAAAACATCAAGGCAAAAGACGGGGTTTTTGGAGTGCTTGGAAATCACGACTGTATTGAAATTATTCCTGATCTTGAGGATGCCGGCATATGGATGCTTGTAAATGATGCCTATCCTTTGAAGCGTAACGGTGAGACTATCTGGCTGGTGGGTGTGGATGATCCGCACTATTATAGAGCACATGATCTTAATTCGGCTTTCAAAGAGGTACCTAAAGACGCATTCAACATTTTTGTAGCCCACTCGCCCGAGGCATACAGAGAGGCCGCTCAACACATGGCCCGCTTGTATCTTTGCGGACATACCCATGGAGGGCAGGTTCGCCTCCCCTTTTATGACGGCCCTATTATTACGCACAGTCGCGCACCAAGGAAGATAGCCAGCGGTCTGTGGGAATACAAAGACATGTCTGGTTACACCAGCTCCGGCGTTGGAACGTCCGGAGTGCCTGTCCGTTTTAACTGTCCAGGGGAAGTTGTTCTTTTTACCTTAAAGAAAAAATGACTTTCTTAAGGAACGTGGACGAATTAACTTCCACAAGTAGGCGCATAGATTTGGGTCGAATTTGCCCAAATCTCAAAGATAGGCTCGGATCACAAAAGTTGATGGAATAGCGAGCTATTTCAATAATTTTGTAATTTGAAGCTGAAGCTGAATTTGAGATTAGGCAAAGGCGGCCTGAAGCTGTGATGCATAGTTGTGGAAGTTGTTTCGTCCATGTTCCTTATGTTGTCCTACTCATTTATTTCTCAACAATCTGAGCAAAACCCCGCCCCCCTCATTACTAGTTGTTTTCTCTCCATTCGCTTGGCGCTGCGTCCCTTGCGCCCCGCTCATTCCGTTCAAACAACTCGTTTAGCTCATAGGTAAAGCCGGAACGAGCTGCCAACTGACTACGGGACGAACACAACGCGGAAGCCAATGCGGCTGCCGCGTTCATCCGGGATGACGCTGAAGCGATCAGCAGAACGACAATACTCCCAATTGAAGTACCAGCCACCGCCGCGCAACACACGGAACGAACCTGTTTCAGGTCCCGCAGGATTTTCTACATTGCCTTTCTTTTTACATTCATCATAATATTCTTCTCCATACCAATCCATACACCATTCCCATACATTACCGTGCATATCGTAAAACCCCCACTCATTGGACGGATAACTGCCAACCTGCGTTGTTTTTTTAAATTAGCGCCCTGCGGGCGGACTTAAAAGATGAACGTCCAACATCGAATTTTGAATAAGGTATTCTGCCAATTTATAAACCGGCAGAGCGAAGCGATTTCATCATTC
>JAJSZO010000272.1 GCA_030262795.1 Deltaproteobacteria bacterium
AGTATTGAAACTGAAGAAGGAAAATATTCCAGGTTTACCGTTCTTCTTCCTTCTTTAAATGTTCCTGCGGATTTTAAAAAAGCATAACTATTTGGGTACTGGGTACTGGGTACTGGGTATTGAAGGGCGCTAAGGAAGGGAATTTGTCGTTGAAAAGAGACGATAAAAACATATCAATACGTATTGCGATTATTGACGATGAGCCTTTGGTTCTGAGGAATTTGCAGAGAAAAATTGGTAAAAGCGGCTACATGGTTGAAACGTTTACAGATCCTTTTAAAGCACTCAGTCGGATGGAAATTGAGCCTTTCGACATTATTTTTACTGATTTGCACATGCCTAAAATGGACGGCATGAAGGTTTTAAAGAAGATCAAGGAAAATTATCATAGAACGGAAGTTATAATTATTACAGGCTATGCATCCATAGACAATGCTGTTGAAGCAGTTAAACAAGGTGCTTTTTATTACATTGAAAAGCCTTTTACACCCGAACAGGTTATGCTGATATTAAGCCGTGCTGTTGACAAGGTATGTTTGCTCAACGAAAATAAACGCCTTAAAGAGGATCTTTTAAAAAAAGACAATGTGCGAAAAATTATTGGCGTAAGTTCTCCTGTTCGTGAGTTGATTAAAATTATTCACAAAGTTTCCAGAGTAAACTGTAATGTTCTTATTCAGGGAGAAAGCGGAACGGGCAAGGAGCTGACTGCAATGGCCATACATTTTGGCAGCCCCAGAAAAGACAAACCATATATCAGTTTTAATTGCGGCAGTTTTACAGAGGAGTTAATAGCCAATGAACTTTTTGGCCATGAAAAAGGAGCTTTTACAGGCGCAGAAAACATTAAGGTGGGTTTGCTTGAGGCCGCTCAGGGAGGAACGGTCTTTCTTGATGAAATAGGGGAAATGCCTCTTTCCATGCAGGTAAAACTTCTCAGGGTAATTCAGGAAAAGAAATTGTTGAGAGTGGGAGGATCTGATCCTGTTAACCTGGATATCAGGGTAATATCTGCCTCAAATAAAGATCTGGAAAACGAGATCAAGGCCGGACAATTTAGAGAAGATCTTTATTTCCGGCTCAAAGTAGTCAAAATACGTGTTCCTTCACTCAGAGAAAGGAAAGAAGACATACCTCTTTTAATAAAACATTTTATAAATAAATATAACATGCTGTACAATAAAAAAATCAAGGGGTTCTCAAAACAAGCCCGAGAAGTCTTGATGAAATATTCTTTTCCGGGAAATATTAGAGAGCTTGAGCACATAGTATCCAGCGCTGTTGCTCTGGGAGAAAAAGCCTGGATTGATGAAAACGAACTTCCGGAGGATCTTGATCGCCTAATAGTTGAGACTGTTGAGAACAAAGATTTGCTTTCTCTTTATGAAGAAGAAAAAGCTCATATAATCAGGGTGCTTGAGGTTACAAATTATAGCAAGGTACGATCTGCAAAAATTCTTGGTATCCCAAGAACAACTTTGTGGAGAAAAATAAAAAAATACGGCATCATGGAATCTTTGGGATAAAGGCATAAATTGCAGGGCCATATATGGCCCTGCAATTAAATAGTGTCTGAACGAAAACTGCTAATTTTTTCAATTTCTGCGTCAGGCGCAAATTTTAATCCTCAAAATACCATATGTATTCCTGCGGTTAAAATTTGCGCCTTCCTTGAACTTGAAAAAATTTTCTATTTTTCGTTCGGACACTAACTATATATGTTAATTGGTTTAATGCCCCAGCTTAAGTCCCCATCCTTCAAACATGAATAAAATGGCAAAACCATACCACAGTGTGTAAGCCACATAGAAAACCAGAGAAAATATAACAATTCCCATTTTATCGGTGATTTTTAGGGGCTCGATTTTGTAGTAGTTGTAAGAAGTTTCAACTGTTTTCTTTATGACCGATGCAACTGTCTTGGCTTCTGCGAATAGCTTCTGCTTTTTTAAGTCCTTGTCTGCGGCCTTAAGCGCTGTCCACCAGTTATAAAGAACCTGCCTCTCATTGTAACCGTACTTGCCTGAGACTGTTGCTCCGTCATTATTATACATGCTGTCTGAATCTGTCAGGCAGTTTGCAAGCATATTCCCAAGATCGCCGGATACATCTAACTGAGCTCCCGATACTTCTGCTGTTGCTCCAGCCGCTGTAAACAGAAGCGCTGTCTGTTGTGCCTGCTTTTCGTCTTTCATTTTCAGAGTCATGGTTACAGTATTTCCCACAAATGTGTCTGTTTCTTTCTTTACCTTTGGAATGTAGTAGGCTGAACCTTTTGAAATGGAGTTATACAGATCATCCAGATATTCCATGCCGTTCTGGCCATTAAAAAAAGGTGAAAATATTATAAACAAGATAACAAAAAAACCCACGAATAATCCAAAACCGCCGTAAAATTCTTTTTTATTAGCAATCATGATTACACCTCCTCTCCCTTAAGTTTTGGAATGTTAGTCAGAAACGTTCCAATTACCCAGACTGAAAATGCGCCGATTACAATGAAGAATGCCCACACACCTATACTTTCAAGAAAGCCGGCGGTTCCAGGATCAATTTTAATGACATCCATTGCTCCCAGCTTAGCCGGCAACGCAAAGATACGATTAACAAAACCAGCCAAAACTGCCATTGCGTAAAAGCCGCGGATTGTGATGCCCGGAACGACTTTTGTTACCAATGC
>JAJSZO010000273.1 GCA_030262795.1 Deltaproteobacteria bacterium
AGAAAAAAGAAAAACAGGTTTTTAATCTTCATTTTTAAAACTCCTTTTAATAATTTAATAGAAATTTCCTCTGCTTTTACATCATAAAAAAAGGATCCATATCAACAACAATTTTAATCTTGTGCTTGTAAAATTTTGATGAGTTTTTGAACATCATTAAATGAATCAAGCTGTGAAGTTCTCTTGCACTCAGACTTTTTAAAAGAATTTGCCATCTATACTGTTTTGCTATTCTAGCCAAGGGTGCTTCAATGGGCCCTAACACTTCTATTGTTTTTATAAAAGATTTATTACTTGTTTTCAAGGTATTGCAAAGATTCCCCACTGTAAGAGCATGCTGCCTTGTTTTTGCCTTGTCATTTCCGGAAATTTTAATCTGCAGCATCCTTGAAAACGGTGGATATTTCAGGCTCTTTCTAAAGTGTATTTCTTTATTGTAAAATGCTTTAAAGTTCTGGATTTTTGCAGATAAAATGCTGAAATGTTCCGGATTGTAAGTTTGCAATATTGCTCTGCCGGAGACATTCCCTCTGCCGCTTCTTCCTGAGACCTGAGTGAGAAGCTGAAATGTTCGTTCTCCTGCACGAAAATCCGGCAGACTCAAAGAAAGATCGGCACAAATTATACCGACCAGGGTAATATTTGGAAAGTCATGACCCTTTGCTATCATCTGGGTTCCGATAAGTATATCTATTGTATTATTCTTCATGCCTTTAAGAAGTTTTAAAACAGAACCCTTGCGGGTGGTGGTATCACGATCCATTCTCGCTGTTTTTGCATCAGGAAAAAGCGACTTGACTGCAGCCTCAAGTTTTTCTGTGCCAAGTCCTAATAATAAGATACCGGCAGATCCGCAGGTCGGACAATTTGAAGTGGATGCCAATGTAAAACCACAATAATGACACTTGTATGCATTGGCGTGCTTGTGAAAAGTAAGAGAAATATCACAATTTCTGCATTTGACAGCGTTACCGCATGATGCACAAACCGGAGAACTCGCAAAACCCCGTCTATTCAAAAAGAGCAGAATCTGTTCTTTACGTTCCAGGGTTTCTTTCATAGCCTCGTAAAGCTCAGATGAAATAAACTTTTTAACTCCTCTGCAATCTCTAATCTTGCGCAGATCAATGATAGTAACCTCAGGCAACGGTCTTTTTTCAATACGTTTTTTCAGAGTCAGTTCAGTAAATTTATTTATCGTAACATTATAGTATGACTGAATCGAAGGTGTGGCAGATCCCAGCAATGCAACACAATTGTCCAACTTTGCTCTAACAACAGCAAGATCCCTTGCATTATAACGGAGGCCGCCTTCCTGCTTGTAAGAAATATCGTGTTCCTCATCTACAATAATTATTCCGATATTATCAAAAGGTGCAAAAATAGCTGACCTTGCACCTATAGCTATAGTTGCTTCTCCTGAAGATATGCGCATCCACTGGTCATAGCGTTCACCTGCTGAAAGCCCGCTGTGAAGCACAGCAATACACTCTCCAAAGCGAGCCCTAAACCGCCTTTCCATCTGTGATATAAGGGCAATTTCAGGAACAAGTACTATAACATTGCATTTTTTCTTTATAGCTTCTGCAGCAAGCTGCATATAAACTTCTGTTTTTCCGCTTCCTGTGACCCCTGCCAGTAGAAAGGTTGAAAATCCTTTATTAAGGGAACTTGCAACTTTTGAAATAACTTGTTTCTGTTCTTTTGTTAGTATATGGGCGGTATCGGTTTCAATAGATTCACCGAATGGATCACGATAAATTCTTTTTTTAATGATAGAAATATAACCCTTGTTTTCCAAAGATTTAATTAATCCGGGAGCGGACGGTACCAGTTCTTTTAATTTTTTTACAGATAGCTCACCTTCTTTTTTTAATGCATCTATTATTTTCTTTTTTTGAACCGAAAGCTCCTTAGCTGAAATTTCTGAGCTGATTAATGATACATAACGTTCCAGTCTTAATCTTGTTTTTCCTTTTTTCAGCTCGCGTTTGCTGACAATCAATCCAAGGTTTTCCATGGTTTGGATTAAGGAATTCGGGATGTTTCTGTTAAAAATTTTACAAAGATTTTTTTGTTGACAGGCATTGGATTCAAGAGAACTTAAAATTTCCCTTTGTAAAGGGGGGGCAGAATTATCTTTAATGGCATTTTTACCATTTTCTGTAATTGCTATCATGGCAAAGTCATAAAGATTTAGTCCGCCCGGAAGTGCATTTTTTATAACTTCTCCGATTGGATATATATAGTATTTTGAAATCCACCTGAAAAATGGGACTAATGAGGAAGGGAAAAGAGGCTTGTCATCAAGAATATCCAGAATAAACTTTATTTCAATTTCGTTCAGACTTGTTTTTTCGCATGAGCCCAGTATATATCCCGTCACCTTGCGCCTGCCAAAAGGGACAAGGACTCTCTTACCAACAGATATAAATTTAGAAAAATTTTCCGGAATCCGATAGGTAAAGGTATTATATACCGGAAGAGCTATAGCTATATCTAAATATTTTGAGTTAGTTGTCATTAATTAAACCACTACCTCTTAAATAGTGCCTGAACGAAAACTTGAAAATTTTTTCAAGTTTTCGTTCAGGCACTATTTAACGATTCTGAGCTTGTGTGTTTTCTGCAGTTTTGACCACAGGTTATTCATCATATCTGTGTATTCACTATCATCCAC
>JAJSZO010000274.1 GCA_030262795.1 Deltaproteobacteria bacterium
TTCAAATTTGGTACCCAAAACCACCCCCTGTTTTGAACCGAGATTAATCATAACCTGATCTTCAGTTATCTGAACCACATATCCCTGCAACGGGTATTTTAGTATGATCGTTTTGAGGATTTCTTGATTAAGCTGATTCAATTCTTTTTTCAAAAATACCCCTGAACTCAATTGTTTGGTGACAACCTTGGGGATTGCTGAGGTTTCGGTATCTATAAGTCTCAGGCTAAGGAGAGTTCTATCGGGTAGAGAATAAAGAGATCCTGTACCAATGACTTTCGCTGCCAGGACGTTGCCAAGCTTCAAGGCTGTTTCCGGATCTGCTAACTCCGAGGACCCAAGATTCAATTCTTCCAAAAGCCGTTCCATAATCACCCGTTCAACTACCTGTAATCTGCCGGAGGCATTGAGCTGATCGGCAAGCCGTGTGGTTATGACAGTAGAAAAACCATCTCTTTCTGCCAAACCACCCCTTTCCTGAAAATCGACAAATGACAAAATCATTGGCCGTGATGTCCAGGTGTCTTCGGTTTTATGCCAAATTTTTTTCTGACTGCGGTATCGGGCTGCCAATTCCTTGACCAATTTATCTATTCGTTTTTTTTGCGCAATGTTTTTTTGGAGGGCAAGCATCTGCTGGGCCTTGTTAGCCAACACAGTAGCAAAGGTATCTTCTTTGTCAAGAATCAAGGCCTGACGGTAAGCTTCTAAGGCTTTGTCCCATTTCCCCTGTTTTTCATACGTAATCCCCTTATTTGACATTGCTTCAATGTAATAGGGATCTATATCAACAGCTTGATCATAAAGCTCTTGAGCTTTATGGTAATTTCCTGAGCTGGCATAAAACCGACCGTATTGATTATACGCTACAGCTTTATGGTATGGCTCGGCCGACTTTTTTTGAACTGCTTTTCGGTATTCTGCCTCGGCTTGTTTTTTCTTGCCTTGACTATAAAAAATATCTCCTTTGAGTACATGGACGTAAGCTCTGTCAGGGGCTTTTTGTTCTAACTCTCTGGCCAGTGCAAAGGTTTTTTCGGCTTGTCCTTTTTTTGCATAAACAGCAGCCAGTCCTTCCTTCCCCAATACTTCTCCCTTCCCCTTTATTTTGGATAGATCACTAAAGGTTTGCTCAGCTTCGCTCAGGTTTCCTTCTTGCAAAGCTGCATACCCTTTGATTGTTTTGGCTTTCAGGTTTTGGGGATTTTTATTTTCAACATTTTGGACGATGGCTTTTGCCAACATTATTTGATTTCGCTGTAATTCCCTTTCAGCCAGTCTTAACAGCATGACTTCGGTGGTCTTTCCTCCTCCCTGGAAATAGTCGAGCATCTTAATCTTGGGGCCGATAATGCATACGGTTGGAAGAATCAACCGGGCCTGATAAATTTCGCTTACATGAGTTTTGTCTATAAGGATTGGAAAAGACGGGCCGGTCATGTTCACAAAGCTTTCCACTTTTTCCTTAGATGAACGAGTAATGCCCCATACGATAAAATCAGCATCTTTGTATTGCTTAGCGAGTAGATCAAGACTCAATAATCCTTGCTGACTCGGCCTTGATTCCACGTCAAAAAAATAGAGTATGATCATAGGATGATCTTTCATTTGGGATAAATCATAGGTTTTGCCCTTAAAGTCTTTCAAGGAGAAGACAGGAGCTATTTGACCAGAGGCTATCTGCGCATGGCAGAAACCTGTCCCAACCATTATTATTGCCATCAACATTACAACTGAAGTGGCCGATTTTGAAACAAGTCTCATTTTAAATCCTCCATATGTTCAGGGTTTTCTATTGTCACTGCTGTTCATCTTTTATAAATGCCATTAGCGTTTCAAAGGGAATGAGGAACCCGACCGTTTCCGTGTCACGGTACCTACCCTTAACAACGCCAACTATGCGCCCGTTGTTATCAAAAACAGGACTGCCGCTGCTTCCGTGATAAACCGGCATATTCACCTGCCACAATACCTGGTCCCCCACTCGTCGGGGTGGACCGTCAAGTATTCCGGGACAAATCGTTTTTGACAATACCGAGGGGCATATTGCTGCATAAAACCTTTCTCCCTTTTGCAACATATTTCTACCTTTTGTCAACTGTACAGAGTTTTTCAGTCTAACTCCTACATTAATTAATGTGAGGTCCATATGATGATCAATTTTGACCACACGCCCTGGCAGCTCTTTACGATCAGACAAAACAACGGTTAAGGTCTGGAGCGGTTTTAAATCATGGGCTGTACAAATAATCAGGCCGTTTTCATGGATAATAAAGCCTGAAAACTGAATATCCCTGCCGTCGGTATCTGCATAAATGCATACCACAGTATTGATTTGCTGTAAAACTGCGTCAGGGATGGGCTGATGGGAAGGTTTAATTTCTGTTTCAGCGGAAGTTTCCTTGATATAGTCTGAGATATGCCTCCAAAGGAATTCGATCCGCCTGTTGTCAATCTGATTGTTGACTGTGCATCTGACATTTATCCGGGATGCCAGGGAAGAGTGGTGCCATAAGACTATCCTCCACTCTTCATGTTCTTTCTCGGCATATATCTCAAGTTTTCCTCTTGCAATCGGCCCCAACAAGACCTGAAAGTT
>JAJSZO010000275.1 GCA_030262795.1 Deltaproteobacteria bacterium
GAAATAAGTTTTGTACCACTGGGTGTTTATTATGTCGGCGCTGTTTTAAAGGAAAACAATTATGATGTTGAGATACTGAACTGGCATAACGTCAATAAAGCATCTCATGATATTATCAAAGAAACATTGATTGCCAAAAAACCGGATGTAATCGGTTTTTCGATAATGCATGCAAACCGGTGGGGCGGCATTGAACTTACCAGGATTGCAAAACAAATCGACCCAAAGGTGAAAATTGTCTTCGGCGGAATAGGTACCACCTTTTTATGGAAGCATTTATTAACGCACTTCAAAGAAATTGATTACGCAGTATTGGGAGAAGGAGAATATACTTTTCTAACTCTTTTAAAATGCATACAACAACAAAATTATAAACAGATCGGGAATGTCAAAGGTATTGCTTACAGAAAAAAAGGCAAAGTTGTAAAAACAAAGCCCGCTGAGATCATACATGACCTTGACAAACTGCCTGTCCCTGCAAAATATTTTGAATATCAGCATGTTTCTTTAACCAGAGGATGCCCCGGGAACTGCACTTTTTGCGGATCACCTCAGTTGTGGGGCCATAAAGTAAGATTCCACTCCCCTGATTATTTTGTAAATCAAATTGAACTTCTCTTCAAAAAAGGAATAACTTTTTTTTATTTTTCAGATGATACCTTTACCTTCAAAAAAAATATAGTGATTGAAATCTGCAAAAAAATTCTGGATAGAAAACTAAAAATAGTATGGGTGGCGATCTCTCGCGTAAACTATGTAAACGATGAAATTCTTTACTGGATGAGAAAAGCCGGCTGCATCCAGATCAGTTATGGTGTGGAAAGCGGATCTGAAAAAATAAGAACAATTCTGAACAAAAATATTAAAACAGATCAAATAAAAAAAGCTTTTTCGCTGACTCCGAGGTACGGCATTATGGCCAGAGCCTACTTTATTTACGGCTGCCCCGGAGAAAGCTGGGATACAATTCAAGATACCATAGATTTAATTCATGAAATCAAACCCCTGAGCATCATCTTCTACATCCTTGATATATTTCCCGGAACAGCACTTTATTCGGATTTTAAAAAAAGATGTAAAATTACAGATGATGTCTGGTTAAAACGCATAGAAGACATCATATATTTTCAAAGCGATCCTGATTTGTCCCAGGATATGATACTGGCTTTCGGGCAAAAACTTAGGAAAAATTATTATGAAAATCTTGCAGGTTTTGTAGATGAAATTGAAGTGATTGATAATAAAGAGCTTTACGAAATATACGCAGATTTTTTCTCAAGACTTGGGATGACATTCGATTATGGAGATTATGCAAATATAGAAGATATAAAGGATAAAAATAAGATTGCTGAAAGACTATATAAAAAATCGCTGAACTATTATCCTGATCACCGCGCTTTCCTTGGCATAGGTATAATCAAACAGAAAATGGGAAAATATATACAATCGGTTAGAATACTGTCGGAAGGAGTCGAATATTTCCCGGAAAACGAGCAGCTTAATATTTGCTTAGGGATCAGTTATATGAATTTAAGAGAATATAACAAAGCGGTTCCATATTTTCTGAAGTTCAAAGATTCTAAAGAAGCAAATTACTATATTAAGGCCTGTAATGAGGCGCTAAGTATTTCTAATACCTGAATTTTTTTCTTCCCAATTCCTGGATCTCATCAAAGAAAAAATAAGACAGCGAAATGTCCAGCTCCGAACCCGAAGACGCTTGGCAGTGTTTTATGGGTAAGAATCGGCAATCGAAATACGAGTTAAGGCGCTGTCATGACTAAACGAAAACCGAGATAGCGGCTTTTGAAGCTCGGGATATCCCTGAAACGATTCGCTGAGCGGCATTGAGCGGCATCGTTAAGCCAACTACCGCCTTTAAAAACCCGGCGCGCACCTGATGACGGCCCTTCAGGATCAGTAATACATTGATCCGGATATCTCCCATACCGATCCTGACACCACTCCCAAACATTTCCATGCATATCATACAGCCCCCAGTTATTAGGCTTTTTTTGGCTGACAGGGTGAGTTGTTCTCCCTGAATTTGCAGAGTACCAACCAACCTGATTCAGATTTGCATTATGCACGAAATCTTTTTTCGTAATATCGCCGTTAGTAAATGCTGTTTTGCTTCCAGCCCTGCATGCATACTCCCATTCAGCTTCGGTCGGAAGGCGATATTTATTTGTGTTTTCCTGCTTGTTCAATTTTCGGATAAATTCCTGACAATCATCAAAAGAAACAGACTCTATTGGACAATCTTCCCCGCTGTCCTTGAAATATGATGGGTTACTTTTCATAGCTTTGCGCCACTGCTCCTGTGTCACTTCGGTTGTCTGGATATAAAACTTTTTTGTCAATGTCACACTGTGCTGCGTTTCGTCGTTGTCACGGCCAGACTCGTCAGCCGAGCTTCCCATCATGAATGTCCCTGGCTTAATCAACACAAACTCCATGCCAAGGAATTTGATTGTGTTTTTGGAATGGACGACCTCCGGCTTTGAC
>JAJSZO010000276.1 GCA_030262795.1 Deltaproteobacteria bacterium
TCTTTTATAGCAAATAAAACACGGTTGTGCCAGTCTACATCCGGTTGAAGATAATGAAATGTGATGGTAGAATATTCGGATCGACCAAGATTCTTATTAAGATATTCATAAAGATTTCGGCTGCCCTCTCCCAGGCCAATGTCTCCAACGAGATACCCAAAAAGTTCCGACTGCCCCAGCATTTCTCCTGTTTTGACAGCCGCTGCCAGCAGGGCCGGAGTTCCGCGGTTAACATGGACTCGCTTTCCCTTGATGCAGATTTCATCGTCTTTTAAAGTGACCTTCCCTGTTGTTAGAGAAAACTTTTGATCGGGAACGGTTCCCACTATAGCAAGCATCGACGAGTCATCTCCTCATAAGCAAGTTGCAGTGCATATCCGCAGAGAGTGTGGCCGATTTCCCTTGGCTTTGGTGCTTCAGACAACGATTGTCCAACCATTTCCTGTGCCAGATAGGGAACATCCGGACAGCCGCCACCTGATATGTTCACGATAATTTTTGTATCCTTGTCAATGGTTAACTTCATATTAGCTGCCCGAACCATAAGGTGTTGGCCAAAATCCTTGATATGAAAAAGATTTACAGGTTTCAGCAAGGGGCTGTTAACAGGAACTATTTTTCTTGGAACAACTCCTGCTTCCTTAAGAGTTCTTATAATTTTCAGCTCTTCAATAAGAGGAAACTCAATAACCAGGTCACAGCCGCTCTGAATCTCGGGCGGCGGCCCCATAACCCGGATTTTTCGCCCTGATGCCTTAAGAACGCTCTCAGCACGGATCACCTCGCTGGTATGTTCAAACACCAGTATACCTCTGTCCTGAGCAGACTCCTGTGATTTTTTTTTCGGTTTTAAAAATTCAAAAAATGACAATTCTCAATTCCATTTTTAATCCCATCCGCAGATTACGCAGATTACCGCAGATTATTTAACCTGATTATTCATCCATCCAACCATCCAATCATCCCAACATTCCAGCATCCAATCATTCCAGCATCCCAGTATTCCAGCATTCCTCAATTCCTCAATCCTTCTTAATGGTAAGCTGATATCCTCCGTCTTTTTCCTGAACATCAGCAATCTCCCAGCCCTGGCTTTTTGCCGCCCGGCTCACATTCTCTTTTGAAGTATCTGTATCCACCCTTACTATTATTTCCCCTTTTTGTATTTCCTTAATTTTATTTAACGTCATCAAGACCGGTTGAGGACAGGATAGTCCTTTGGCATCAACAATTATACTCATAATTTTACCTCCTTCTTAACTTACTCTTTTTTTCATCGTAAAACCGATAAACAAACAGACTATAAGACCGATAATAACTGCCGCAATACCGTGAGGTCCCACTCCCTTTGGCGAACTGGCCAGGCCGAAATTATGGGCAAAACCAGCCCCTACAATCATACCGAGTACAAAAACTGCTGCATCGCCGTCACCTTCACCTGCCAGAAAAAGCTGACGGCCCGGACAGCCTCCTGCCAGGGCAAAAGCAAGACCTGCCAGAACCATCCCGCCAAAGTTCCAGATTTGCATGGTATGGGCTACTGCCTGTTTGGCAAATCCCGGATGGAATTGGTCTAATATGATATTTACGATAAAAGCGGCAACCACAAGGGCAATAATTCCTGAAAAAAGATGGATCTGCTTAAAGAGAATCAGATCGCGCAAAGCTCCCATGGTGCAAAAACGGCTTCTCTGTGCTAAAAATCCTATTGCGAGTCCTGCCGACAGAGAGATAATCAGCGAAGCATGCATAGCACCAGGGCCTTTGAGACTGTAAAACAGGATCCCGCTTTTAGCTTCTCCCTTAATTTGCGGAAAAATGAGCATTAGCGATAGAAAACCGAGCATAATCAGGGGTAATAACCATCCCACCGAGGTGTGTGTCTTTTCAGTACGCCCCAGGTTATATCCGCTTTTGAGAAAGAGGGTGCCTATCCAGACACCGCCAGCTAGACCAAGCAGGCCGAAAATGGCATTTCCATCGCCAGCGGCCAGTCGCAGCAGGGCTCTCCATGGACATCCCAGGAAAACAAGAGCCCCGATCATGGCAAAAACACCAAGGACAAATCTTGCGATAGGTGCAGAACCGGTCCTTGCCCTGAATTCTTTAAAAATATAAGCGGCGATCAATGAGCCCAAAACAAACCCGATAATTTCGGGCCGCATATACTGGACCACGGCTGCCCGCTGAATTCCGATTGCTCCTGCGATATCCCTCTCAAAGCAGGCAACGCAAATACCCATGTTTCCGGGATTTCCCAGCTTCTGTAAAAGAGCGGCAAGTACACCGATAAGCCCCCCTACTCCAATAATTCCCCAACGCGTTGCAAGAAAATTCTTAAACATCCTGAATATGTTTCTCCTTTCCGATTTTATAAATAATTCATAAAAAATTGTGAAGATAATACAAAAAGGAAAGCCGATTTGTCAAATTGGAAAAACCAATATGTCTGGGGTTGGTGATAGGAAAGGTTGGTTATAATTTTTTAGGTGTGACCG
>JAJSZO010000277.1 GCA_030262795.1 Deltaproteobacteria bacterium
TGTATTACCTCAAGACAGGGTTTGGCTTGTTGTAGAGAAAGATAGGTGAAGGTTACGAACATAGCTTGAAGTTTTACACTGTATTGCATAAAATATCGAATGCGTGGGTACGCAAGAGTAAATGCGGTCAAGCACACCACATAATTTTGGAGGTAACACGATGGAAATGCAAACAGCTTTTCAATCCTCAGTATATGAGCAGACGGTAATCAACATCATACGTAAACTGCCGTCTGAACGTATTCTACAACTCATTGATTTTGCACGGTTTCTTGAATTTCAGATCGTTCAAAAAAGCAGCGATGACTGGTTGGATAAACAAGAAACCGAGACAAAAGAAGGAATCCGTGCCAGCGAAGAAAAGTGGGACAAGTTATTCGTCAAGCCGGAAGCAAAGCATGTCATGCGTGAAATGGCGCACGAGGCACTTGAGGACTATCGTGCAGGACGAACAACCGACATAGCAATCACTAAAGACGGTCGGCTCGCGCCAGCATGAAATCACAGGCGGCTCCAAAATTCTGGAAGTTTTATATGCGCCTTCCTCGCAATGTGCAACAGCAAGCACGAAAGGCTTATCAAATGTGGAAGGTAAATCCCCACCATCCAAGTTTGCGCTTCAAGCGAGTAGATGACAAAGAATCAATCTATTCTGCGCGTGTGAGCAACGATTATCGGGCTCTTGGTTTTCTCGAAGGCGATATGGGTACTTTGGTATTGGATTGGCAACCATGACGAATATGAACGTTTGTTGAAGTGAAGCCAATGAGTGAATCGGTGTGCAGAAGCCGTGCCGCTTTAGATTAATTGTTGCTTTGCGACAGTTTATCACTTTTTTGATAGTTTTTCGGATAGCGTCTGCGGCAAGTGAGCAGTACGGTGACACTACAAGGAAATAAAAGAACTATGTTACATAAACTTTTAATCTGGATAGCTTCAATTGCCTCAATTTTGGGGCTAGTGCTTTTCTTAATTGAAAAGTCCGGAAAATATGAAAACAAATTTACATCATCTTATTTGACATGGGGATTAATAATCGGAGGAATCCTATTAGGTATATTTCTCGCCTTAACTGATAAAGGTGTAACTGAGGATCATGGTAAAGAAAGAAACGTTAGTTTGGAAAATATCTCTGAGAGTTCCGATATAATCTCAATTGGGAGCTCAGAGGGTGGTGACATAACTATTACGAAAGGGGATCAATCAACAAGCGCATCAAAAAGATATCTGGATGCCTTAAAATTAATTCAGAAAGAAGCACTTGAGAATTTTTTAAGCTTGACAACTTTAATTGAGGCTTTTGAAAATCATCCGCCTCAGCCTTTTTGGGACAAAAGAAGACCAAATGAAAGTGAAACTGCTTTTCAAGATAGAGCCAAATCATTCCATAAGGGTTATAAAGACGAAGTAGCTCATATAATTCAGAAATTTCCAATTTCGACAGAAGTATATAATTCGCACCAGAGGGAACTTGTTCATAGACCGGAAATAGCCACAAAACTGAAAGGCACCTATAGTTTCCAAAAACAGGTTCCGACTTCTATAAATGAATATATTGAACATTTGATGAAAAATATAAAATTCAATATAACAGATACAGAATTAGCGATCATAAATTCATCTGTATTTAACGAGAAACTTATCAGTGCAAAAATTTTACTGTACCGAGCAGCAGCACAATATATTTTAACGACTAATAACGATTCTGATATTGAACATTTTAAGGAATTTTTTGATGCACCTGGGTTTTCAATAGCACAAAGCGGGTCGAAAGAAATCTGGCAAGAAATCAATATTATTACGGCAAAACTTTATGAAGATAACTCAAAAATCATAGCAAACAGGCTAACGACTAAGAAAAAATCTGAACAAAGAGAAATTGATAGGTTGATAAAAGATCCATATTTATTAATGCTTAGAAAATCTACGGGCATGCAGTCCACGCTTTCTGAAGGTGAAGCATGGGCATTAAAGAACAAAGAGCTTAACGAAAAAGAAGATGTACCTGATAAATTATTATCTTTGGCTGCTTTTTCGTATTTAGAATCGGATGGGAGAGCCTCAAAATATTATTTTCAAAAAGCTTTACAAAATCCTAATTTATCTGAACTACAAAGACAATTTATTTCTGCATCATTAAAAAGGGTTCAAGAACCTGATATTTTCGAAGGAAGCATAGGTGTGATGATATTTGATGTGGTAGAAGAAGGTGTTGCAGATAGAGCAGGTTTAAAACAAGGAGATGTAATTTATAAAATTAATGGCGTACTGATTAATGAACCATTAGAAATATCGTCAATAATCGGAAAAACCAGTAAAGATGATGATACGTTGTTTGAAGTAAAACGTAAAAATAAAACAAAGAGAATAGCGATAAAAGGAGGGCGGTCTTTAAATTTTAAGGCTACTCAATTAATAATATTGAATGCTTTACAGTTATGAATGATAGAACGTCACCTAACAAGGCAAATGCACTCGG
>JAJSZO010000278.1 GCA_030262795.1 Deltaproteobacteria bacterium
TCTGTTTGGAAGGAAGAAAACCTTGATCGTCCGATTGAGCTGTTGCTAAAAAAAACAATGGATCAAAACAACATCGACAGCCTTTTGTCCAGGCCTTTTTTGGATGTCCGAACTGCATATTTATCCATTCTCGAGCAAGAGCGTGAGATTTACGAACAGGACCGGGCACTTTATGCTCTGTGCCGGCCGGAAAGACTTTTGGAGATAGCCTATAAATTTATACTATTTGATAACGGGATTAAAAAAATAGCTCGTTATCAACAGTATTTTACTACTCATGATATAATGAGTCGAGTCTTAGATTCCCCGCAGGATAAACAGCGGAATGGCGGGGTTGTCTGGCACACTCAGGGCAGCGGCAAATCGCTGACAATGGTTATGCTTGCCAAATTGCTGGCCCTGCATCCGGATATTCTTAATCCAAAGATCATTCTTGTGACAGACCGAATCGACCTTGACGACCAGGTTTGCGGCACATTTCGCGCCTGCGGCCTTGAGCCTGAACAGGCCAATACAGGCAAACATCTTGTCGAACTGCTGCTTGATAATCGCAAGCATATCGTCACAACCCTGATTCACAAATTTGCAACAGCCATTTCAAACAGAAAACTTAAAAAAGCTGATCGCAATACTTTTGTGCTGGTAGATGAAGGACACCGCAGTCAATACAATGAACAACATGCCAGAATGCGCCTCGCATTGAAAGGGGCGTGTTTTATAGCTTTCACTGGCACTCCGCTGGCCAAATCAGCTAAAAAGAATACTTTTGCTAAATTTGGAGATCTATTTAAACCTGCGTATACAATAGCACGCGCCGTAAAAGACAAAGCCGTTGTTCCCCTGCTTTATGAAACGCGCCATGTGCCGCAAAAAGTTAAAAAAAAGTCTATTGATGGATGGTTTGAAAAACTTACGATTGGTCTGACCAAAGAGCAGAAAGCAGATCTGAAAAGAAAGTTCTCAACCGAGCGTCAGCTTAACAAGGCCACACAAAAAGTACGCATGGTTGCGTGGGATGTAAGCCTTCATTACTCGACCACATATCAGGGAACAGGACTAAAAGGACAGCTTATAACTCCCGGCAAAGAAACCGCACTCAAATACAAACATTTCATGGATGAATTCGGGATGGTCTCAACGGAAGTTCTGATTTCATCGCCATCCTTGCCTGAGGGTGAAGACAAAGGTTCCGGTCCATCCCAGACAGAGAAAACCTTTTGGAAAGAGATGATGGATCGTTACGGTTCTGAAAAAAACTACAATAAACAGCTCATTAATTCCTTCAAACACAGAGACAGCCCTGAAATCATAATTGTTGTAGATAAACTTCTTACAGGTTTCGATGCCCCGTGCAATACTGTACTTTACCTTGCCCGAAAACTTAAAGAGCACACATTGCTTCAAGCAATTGCTCGGGTGAATAGACTGCACGAAAGTAAGGAATACGGCTTGATTCTTGACTACAGTGGAGTCATCGAAGAGTTAGACCAGGCTATAGATTTTTATAGCCAGCTTGCCGATTACGACAGAAAAGATTTGGAAGAAACGGTCTCCTACATCGCAGATAAGGCGGCGGAATTGCCTCAACTGCATTCAAACGTATGGGAGTTGTTTAATGAAGTGAAGGGAGCCAAGGATCCAGAAGTGTATGAAGTACATCTTCGCAATGACGATCTTCGCAATAAATTTTATGATCGATTCAGCATGTTTGCACGCACATTATCGCTTGCCTTGTCTTCATCAAATTTTTTAGAAGCTACATCGCCAAAGATAATTAACAAATACAAAGCAGATCTCAAATTTTTCCAGAACCTGAGGGCGGCTGTTTCCCAAAGATATCAAGAAAGCATTGATTTTTCGGAATATGAACCCAGGATAAAAAACTGATCAATACACACGTTGGTGCCGGTGAAGTAGAGCAGCTCTGTAGTCCGATCAACCTTTTTGATGCTAATGAACGCCGGCAGGTACTTGAAGATAATGGTAAAAGCGCTGGAGCAAAGGCTGATATGATTGCTTCAGCGACCCTCCATGTTATCGAGCAGGAAATGGCAAAAGACCCTGCCTTTTATAAAAAGTTTTCCAGACTTTTGAAGAAAGTGATTGAGGCCTACCATGAAGGCAGATTGCAGGCACTTGAGGCGCTTGAGAAAATCAAGGATATATCTACTAAGGTAGTTACACACACCGATGATAATATCCCTTCAGAACTTATTGGGGAAGACATGGCTCAGCGCTATTATGGGTGTGTCAATGAGACGTTTGCTGAATACAAGGTGAAAAAATTGACTGATATTGCAATCCAGATTGTAGACCGGATAGCTAAACATAAAATTCGTGATTGGCGTACTAATCAGGATGCTATTAATAAAAGGCTATGTTCGCGTTAAGTGTGGAATTTCTAAAAAGTCTCTGTTTTTTCAATAGGTTATCAATACAGTAAACTATTGCTCAAAGTGATACATATCAGCT
>JAJSZO010000279.1 GCA_030262795.1 Deltaproteobacteria bacterium
GATGGCATCGTGCCCCTATCTATTCATCAGGATCGCTTTAAACTTTTCCTTTTTTAACTTACTAAGGGTTCTGCCAGCCTCGGCCTTATCTTTGAAATAACCTACCCTTACTCTGTGCCAGATACCTTTTTCAGGAATATTGCTTGAAATTCTGTAAGCAGGATACCCCTTTTTTCTGAGCTTTGCCACTATGTTATCAGCATCCTTTGAATTTTTTAAAGACGCAACCTGAATTGTAAGAGTTTTATTAGTTTCTTTCTTGTCCTTTTGCCTGACTTCACCTGGTTTAGTCTTATTGGAAACTAAATTTTTCCTGGCTTTCAAGGCGGTATTTTTAAACAAATGTTTTGTTTCTTCTCTGCCGGATATCTCAGCATTACCATTATCTTTTTTGGTTTCCTTCAGGGCCTCGTAAAAATCAAAATCCGTTTTATTTCTAACCCCGTCTGAATCAATTTTAAATCGTTTTTGCTCTTTCTTGATAACAGCTTCTTTTAAAGCAACCAATTCGTTATGAAGTTTCTCAATATCAAATTTTACAGGAACCGTATCCCTTCCCACCAGAACGCCTAAACCAAACATCCATGCAGAAACAAAAATAATCAAAAAAATCCAGGTTGAAGGATCTTTGGGAATAAACTGAAAACAAGGCTTTTTTTTATCTTTTTTATTCGTCATTACATTTTCTCAGGTGCAGACACGCCGAGCAGTGCAAGACCATTTCGGATTATCTTTTTAACTGCAATTACGAGATAAAGTCTTCCAAAAGTCAATTCAGCCTCATCTGTAAGCACTCTGTGTTTATTATAATAGGAGTGAAAAGCTGATGCAAGACTCATCAGATAATATGTGATCCGGTGAGGCTCCATGTTTTCCGCACTGCACCTTACTATCTCCGGATAACGCGACATGATTTTAATTAACTGCACCTCCTCAGGTTCATTAAGCCTGGATATTGCGGCATCATTCCAGGTTATATCGCCTATTCCGCTTTCCTGTGCCTTCCTGACAATGCTTGATATCCTGGCATGTACATATTGAACGTAATATACAGGATTGTCATTTGTCTTCTTTTTGGCAAGTTCCAGATCAAAATCAAGTGCGCTTTCATAATGACGCGTTAAAAAAATAAATCTTGCTGCATCACTGCCAACTTCACTGATTACGTCTCTGAGGGTAACAAACTCACCGGATCTGGTTGACATTGCAACAGGCTCTCCATTGCGCAGTAAGTTGACAAGTTGAATCAGAATAACATTAAATTTGTCTCTGGTATGACCTGAAGCTTCAATTGCGGCTGATATCCTGGGAATATATCCATGGTGATCAGCTCCCCATACATCAATAATTTTTTCAAAACCTCTATCAAACTTATCTTGATGATATGCTATATCAGAAGCAAAATACGTTGTCAGACCGTTACTACGAACAACAACACGATTTTTTTCATCACCAAAATCTTTAGTTCTGAACCATAGTGCCCCGTTATCTTCAAATATAATATTTTGTTTGCGGAAATCATTTATTACTCTATCCACCTTGCCGGAATCAAACAGGCTCTGCTCGCTGTACCATCTGTCAAATACTACCCCAAAAGACTCTAAATCTTCTTTTATCTCGGAAAGAATATTCTTTGCTGCAAAATGTGCACAATATGTTATGGCCTCTTCTTCGCTCATTAATAAAAGTTTATCTCCATTATCGTTCCTTACTTTTTCTGCCCTTACTTTTTTTGATAGATTACGAATATAGTCACCCTGATAACAATCTTCAGGAAATTGAACATCTGCCCCAAACAATTCTTTATATCGCAGGAAAACAGAGCGGCCAAGTGTATTTATCTGTCTACCGGAATCATTAACATAGTATTCTTTTTTAACATTATAACCGCAGAACAAAAGAATGTTTGCCACGCTGTCCCCAACAGCAGCCCCTCTCCCATGTCCAACATGCAGCGGCCCTGTAGGATTTGCACTTACGAATTCTATCTGGATTTTCTTTCCTTCACCAATATTTGAAGAACCATAAAGTGCATCCTGGTCATGAATCTTTCGTAAAACAGGATGCCAGGAATATTTGTTTAAGAAAAAATTAACAAAACCCGGCCCTGCAATTTCAGTTTTATCAAGTATTCCATCAGGGTCCTTTATATTCTTAATTATGGCCTCTGCAATTTTGCGGGGCGGCATCTTCTGAATTGATGCCATAATCATTGAAATGTTTGTCGAAAAATCACCGTGAGACCCGGTTTTAGGCTCTTCAACTTCAATCTCGGGAAAATCTGACGATGGCAAAGTACCCTTATCATATGCATCCTTAGACGCATTATAAATCATGTTTTTGATTTTTTGTTTCATTTTACTCATCCCATACCGGATATTGTTTTGGGGCTTGACCAATACTTTCAATGAGTTGGGGATATTCAATTCCATTTTCCGGCATTTTAGGCTTTTTTCTTGACCTCATAA
>JAJSZO010000280.1 GCA_030262795.1 Deltaproteobacteria bacterium
ACCTGTCCTCAATGTCATGGCAAGGGGCAAGCCATAACGCACCCATGCTTGCATTGCAGTGGAACAGGACGGATCAATGAGAAAAAAAAGGTTGCAGTAAAAATTCCGGGAGGAGTTGATTCAGGCTCCAGACTCAGACTTACAGGAGAAGGAGAAGCTGGAATATACGGCGGCCCTCATGGTGATCTTTATATTTTTATAAATGTAAAACCTCATAAATTTTTTCAACGCGATGATACAAATATATTATGCCAGGTAGAGCTTTCTTTTGTACAGGCTGCTCTCGGCGATAAAATAATGGTAGCCACTTTAAATGGTGAAAAAGAACTCGAAATTTCAAAAGGTACACAGCATGGCGATTTATTCCGCTTCCGAAACGAGGGCATCCCTTCCCTCAGAAACGGCAACCGTGGCGACCAGATCATTCAGGCAGTCATTAAAATACCCACGAATCTGAACAAAAAACAGGAAAAGCTGCTCAGGGAATTTAAAAAACTTGAATCAGGCAAATTTACCACAAAATTAAAAAATATTCTTAAAAGCAGCAAGGCAAAAATGACAGGATGATAAGGAAAAATGTTTGAATTAAAAATTATTACACATTTTGCTGCAGCCCACCAACTCAAAATGGTGTCAAAAAAGTGTGAAAACATACATGGACACAACTGGAAGATTGAGGTCTGTGTTGCAGGAGAAACCTTAACTGATGCCGGCGTATTAATTGATTTCGGGAAACTTAAAAGTTATCTTTCTGAAATTATAGAAAAGCTTGACCATAAATTTCTTAACGAGCTTGCTTACTTTCGCAGCAACCCATCTTCAGAAAACATTGCCTATTATATAGCACACGAACTTAAGAAAAAACTTGTCAACCATGATATTAAAGTTGCACGGATTACAGCCTGGGAGTCAGAAGATGCATGCGCTACCTATAGCCTAAATTGAGCGGTTTTTTTCTTGATCTCAGCACATATCTTCGCAAAAAATCGCTAAACTTAGGCTATAGATTTCCGGAATGTCTTCAATGATTCGTATATTGACGTTTTCAAGTGCCTCTTGACCCGTCAAATCTTTGCCGCACAAATCCAGTAAAAATACTTTCCCATATTTGCCCCCCTAAACGAGGCCATATGTCAACCTTTCCGCCTTAGGATTAGGCTAAAGATTCTTTATTTTTTCAATCAAAATGGCCAGGCAACTTTTAAGTATACTGAAAGTAAAACCGGCAATACACTATATCGCACCCTTGCAGGGGAGGATTTTTTGCACCTCATCTTACAACATGTGCTACCCAAAGGATTTCGGAGAGTCAGGGACTATGGGTTTCTTCATGGTAACGCAAAAAAGTTGCTGTCTCTGGTGCAATTAATTTTGCATGTTGTTATCGAAGTGATTAAGGAACGTGGACGAATTAACTTCCACAAGTAGGCGCATAGATTTGGGTCAGGTTTATTCGATCTGCAATCACAAAAGTTGAAGGAATAGCGAGCTATTTCAATATTTTTGTGATTGCAGATCGGACAAATATGACCTGAAGCTATGATGCATAGTTGTGGAAGTTATTTCGTCCACGTTCCTAAACAACGTCCAAGACCTGTTTTTAAGTGTCCGCGTTGTCAGGCGCCAATGGTTATTCTGGGATTTCGTTTACCTGCATGGGGAGCAGGATAGCTCTTTTTTATGGCAAAGGCTTGCAATTCATTCAAAACGGGCTTGTCCAACAACCGGATAAGATTGTGGTTCGCTGCGCTCACACAATCTATCCTTATTCGTCAGGCAACGTGTTAATCAACGGCTTTCTTAAGCGGAGTTATAATGCAATGGATCTAAAATGTAATCATGTCTCAATTCCCTTTTGTTATGGACATGGATCGGACTGATAACTACCTGTATCTATACGCCAGCACCTTCTGGCCCGACGTACTTCGCCCACTCGCCACGTCCGGTCTGGCATCGGGTAAAGTACCAAATGGTGCCAGTCTCCTCGGACTGAGTCGTCTGTGAAACCGTCTCTAATTAAGACCACAACGATCCTGTCGGGAACTTCGATACGATTTGCTTTTTGTGTGAGGCTGAACACTCGCGTGTCAACATCGCCGCCAAGTAACTCAAAAACAATCAGCATGGGGCTGAACGGCCAGGTTTTGCCAGCGGCAACGGCTTCTTCAATCGTTGAGTTGAACGGGTTTATGTCCAACAACTCCCACGACTTAACGTGGACATCCATTGACTCATTATCGGTGTGCGGCAAAGATGCCGAGCAGGCTGTTATCAGTAAAAGCAGAATCACCAAGTATAATATCACATGAATGGACTTTTCGGGATACTTGTTCCCGAATTGAGCAGTTCGCGCTCTCTGCGCAGATACCGAAAAGTCCTCACCGTCCGAGATACGGTATTGTGAGCTTTCACTGGGTGGAAGTATCATGAATTTTCTCCTCCTCCATATTCTCTATCGCTTG
>JAJSZO010000281.1 GCA_030262795.1 Deltaproteobacteria bacterium
ACAGGAAGAAATATCTACAGTATTGACCCGAGGAAAATTCCTACAAAAGCAGCTTATAAAATCGGCGTAAAGCTGGCGGATGAAATACTGAACAAGTACATCAAGGAAGAAAACAAATATCCGGAAAAGATAGGCATGGTGTTGTGGAGTCTGGATGCATATCGGGCGGACGGTGAGCAGTTGGCCCAGATACTGCATTTGATTGGTGCGCGGCCTGTGTGGAACGAAAGCGGCATAGTGACAGGGGTTGAACCCGTATCATTGCAGGAGTTAAACCGGCCGCGTATTGATGTTACCATCAGGACAAGCGAAATATTCAGGGACACATTGCCGAATCTGATTGAACTGCTCGACAGCGCTGTTGTAATGATAGCAAATCTTAAAGAAGACGAGGCAAAGAATTATATTCTTAAAAATACAAATGAATACAAAAAAACCGCAAAAAAAGAAAACAAGTCAAAACTGAATGATGAAGCACTGAACCGCGCTGCAACTTTCAGGATATTTGCTGCAAAGCCCGGCGCTTACGGCAACGGTATAATGCTAATGATAGCGGCAAGCGCGTGGAAAACGATAAAAGATTTAGGCGAGACTTTTATAGAACACGGAGGATTTGCTTACGGCCAGGATGTATTTGGTCAAAAGGCTTACGGCGCGTTCGTCCATAATCTAAAGACCATAACAACGGTATTTCATAAAACGGAAACCGATGAAACCGATCCTCTCGGCGGTTGTTACAACGATTTCCAGGGCGGTATGACAGCTGCTGTCAGAGCACTTTCAAATTCAACACCAAAAGTACTCTGGGGTGATACCAAAGACCCCGCTAACCCGAAAGTGCGTGAGTTAAGCGAGGAGATAGAACGGGTGGTCAGAGTTAAACTGCTTAACCCCCAGTGGATCGAGGGCATGAAAAAGCACGGCTACCAGGGCGCGCAGGCCATGGCGCAGAAGGCGGCATCGGTTTACGGATGGGATGCCACATCAGATGTCGTAGATGACTGGATTTTCGATGAGCTGACAAAAAAACATGTCCTTGATAAAGAGATGCGTGAGTTTTACGAGCAAAACAATCCCTGGGCACTTGAAGAACTTGCACGCAGATTTTTGGAGGCGGAACAGCGTGGTTTGTGGAAAGCCGACCCGCAGGTGTTAAAGGATTTAAAGGACATTTATCTTGAAATTGAAGGCTGGATAGAAGAAAAAATGGAGGATGTCAAGGTAGAATTCCAGGGCGGCAGCGTTGACGTAATGACAAAAACCGATGTTAAAGAGTGGGCGGGCAGATTAGATTTTAACATTGATGATTAATGGTAGTTCCTACAAAGCAATGCAGGTTTGAGAATACCGCCTTGTACTACCTTGCAAACACCTGATTTTTCATTATGTAATATGTAACTTCTTGAAATTATTGACCTGCATTGTTTTGTAGAAACTACCTATTTAAAGCGGAAAGTGTCCCGCTTTAAGTTGGTAGCTTGATACGAAGCTTATGGATAAAGTCCCTTGGGGACTCCGTTGCCTGAGCTTCACCATGGTTTGGATAAGGTGAAGTCCCTGATCTTAACAATTGGCTCGCAATATGGTTGCCTGTTCTGGTATTTGAAAGCTGTTTAACGATCTTTATGATTCTCACCGAATACTCAAGCAGCTTTTCTTCCAAGTCATAAGTCTGTTTTTTCATCTTTTTCCATTCAGGTGTTTGCAAAATAATACAGGGATGAAATCGTTTTGCTCCGCCAGTTTATAAATTGGCAGAATACTTTATTCAAAATTCGATGTTGGACGTTCGATGTTCATTCGTTTCGTTTTTTTTTAAGATCAATTATAGCTACTAAGGGTGGGTCACTTGTTTGATCACTCCCCGACACCGAAGTGTCTGCGGACGTTGACAGCCTTCCAGAGCAACATCGGATGCCGCATGATGCGGTCTTGGAGGTCTGCATCCGCTGTTATCAATGACGGCTCTATTTCCCCTTTGGTAAGGATGCGGTCGAGAAACTCCATTTCCTGCGCAGACAAAGGATACACGACTGAAAGCTGTTCCCGGCATTCACTCACCAAGCGCTGAACAAACATTGAAATATCTTCTCCGCCGTGGACGGAATTTCCACGGAGAACGGGAATCAGCATTCGCTTCAACTCCTCCGGGTCGAAAGCAACGTCTTCCAAACAAATTGTCCGCCAATCCTTTCTATTTAACGCCCCATAGACAACAAACGCGGTACGCAGACGCTTCTGGTCCAGTTTAACGTTACAGAGCAATTGATGAGTATCAAAGAGGTCCCGTGCCTGATGCCGGGCGAACAGAGCGGCTATCTTTCCGGCAGCGAGTTCATGAATGTCAAGAACGGGAATGTTCCTGGCCCGAAAGTCGCCAACGGCACGAGAATCGACAGATTGCACTTCCCAGAGTGGCTGCCTGAACATGAAGTTCAGATCAACTTCGAGGTTG
>JAJSZO010000282.1 GCA_030262795.1 Deltaproteobacteria bacterium
CCAAAAGGAAGCATGGGGTTGCAGTGAAGAGACTTTGATTATGATTTTTCCCGGATAGTCTTTATTTGTATTCTTGAAAGCCTCTAAAAGCTTATAGTTTTCCCTGAAAAACCCAAGGCACAGATTATCCAGAACCAGGACATCCGGAATAGCCGATCCCGATCCATAATCAGGCAAATATTCACGTGACACCTCTTGTGAGGTCGTTTGACAGCCCATGAATTGACTGATCCTCCCAACCTTCTTTTTTTTACTCCCTGCTTTCTTTTCGTGGAGCGACCAGAGTTGGTAAGCCTGGCTAATGGATTTTCCTGGAGTCCTTCTGTTGGGCCCTTTTACATCTATCTCCAAGTCGCTGCAAGCCATTGATATCAAATCCATAAGGTACCACGCTCCGCCGGCTCTCCTGTGCAGTATGGCAGAATCTAAAAGTTCATGATGAGTGGCAGGCACAGCCGGACATTGCACCAGGTTATTGTCACATACTAAATCACCTGCCACGACTATAGTTTTCATTGGATTAATCCCCTTTCCTTGAATTTCTATTTTAACAGGCAAACGGGTTGCCTTCCATACCTTTATATGTCATTTTTAATCTATTAGTTCAAGGTGTTTCAAATGGTTAGGAACGTGGACGAAATAATTTCACCAACTATGCATCACAGCTTCAGGCCATATTTGCCCGATCTGCCCGATTTGAAATAGACACAAAAATATTAAAATAGCTCGCTATTCCTTCAACTTTTGTGATTTCAGATCGAACAAATCTGACCCAAATCTGTGCGCCTACTTGGGGAAGTTATTTCGTCCACGTTCCTTAGAAACAAATATAACAAACTCAATTCATGAACTTGTAATCATACGGGAAATAATTCCTTAAAGCAGCCAAAGCGAAGACCAGAACATAATTACAGGATTAACGGAAGAGCATCACAAAATGAGGGATGCCAAAAAATGCTTGACTGCGGCATGGAGCCGATGGATATAGTACATCTGTATGAATTATGGTCATAATCAAATGATATGTCATCATTGCGGTCTTTAGAAATGCATGTAACAATGCCCTGTTAGGGCTTTAAGCAGGAGTGTGATATGAACTTACAAAAGCTGATTGTTTTGGCTGTGTTGCTGGCATTTTCTTTTGTGCCGGGGTTATCTCATGGGTTTGGTTATGTTGAATCTCCATCTTTTGGCAGAGTTATTCACGTGGGTGTGGAAGATGTAAAACAGAACCAGTATCTACAGGTGCCTTTGATTACCTGGGGTGGAGATATAGCTGCCATACTGGCTAATGGCAGCTCGACCATGACGACTGACGATAGTATATTCGGCAGAAAAGGGCTCAGACTCAAACTGGTAAGACAGGATAACTTCAAAAAGCAGGTTGAAGCTTATCTGAAAGGGGAAACACCTTATTTGCGAGGCACTATGGGTATGATTAACATGGCTGCTGAGGTAATTTCCAAGGACAACAGGACAAAACCGATTATTATTTACCAAATGACCTGGAGCAGCGGTGGCGACTGCCTTGTTGTAAAACCCGGCATTCAAACTGCCAAAGACCTCAAGGGAAAAAATATTGCTCTTCAGGCATACGGTCCCCACGTTGACTATCTGTCCAAGATATTAAAAGATGCAGGTCTGTCCATGAAAGATGTCAACATCAAATGGACATCTGATCTCACAGGAACTGATAATTCGCCGGCAGAGGCTTTGTATGAAAAGGATGTGCATGCAGCCTTTGTTATAATTCCTGACGGCTTGATGCTGACTTCAAACGGAACTGTCGGCACAGGCGCTGAGGGATCAATAAAAGGCGCAAGAATCATGCTTTCAACCAAAACAGCCAATCGCATTATCGCAGATGTTTATGCTGTTAGAAGCGATTATTTTAAGTCGCATTATAATGAAGTTAAAGATTTTGTGCATGGACTTATGATAGCAAAACAGCAGTTGAAAACATTGGTCAGCGCAAAAGAAAGCCGTATGCCTGAGTATAAAAAAACGTTTAGCGCTGCGGCAGAAATACTTCTTGACAGCGCTCAAGCCACAGGCGATGCACAGGCGCTATATGGAGACTGCGAATATACAGGATTTGCAGGCAATGTCAAATTTTTTGGCGATACAAAATGGCCCAGAAATATAAACCGGCTTACTGACGAAATCCAGTCTGCGTTTATTACTATCGGTCTTCTTGGCAAAAAAGTTGGCATAGAACATGCTGAATGGAACTATGATAACTTCAAACCAGGTCTTACTGACATTGATAAGGTAGATACGCATAGATTCAGGAAAGCAGAGGTGGCTAAGGTTGTAGCCAAAAAGCAGGCCATGGGCACGTTAAACGAAGGCGAACTTTTCAGTTTTGAGATCAACTTTAAACCAAATCAAAATGTTTTTTCAGAAGATATATATGCTGATG
>JAJSZO010000283.1 GCA_030262795.1 Deltaproteobacteria bacterium
ACAGTCAGATCAATTTGCCCCTTATTTGTGACATCTTCCGCAGTAACCGTAAGTCCCAATGCAGTAAAATAACAATAGAAAATTGATGCATAATAGCCTTCGTAACCGGCAAGCCGGTTTTTGCGGTACCAGTCATGCGGAATTGAGGCAAAAAACGCCTGAAAAATATCCTTCAATGCATCAATGTCAACATTTCTTAGCGCATAGTAAACCCCTTTTTGATTTTTTGCCTTGGCAACAGGGGCATCTGTAAGATAATTGAGAATATAGTTTGAAAGACTTGCCTTTACTTCCCGATTCGGATAGCAAAGCATATAAAACATTTCACCGCCCAGATCTTCTGTCTGTTCAATGGTCAGATACCCGGTCTGAAACAAGAGAGTTTCCAAAGTAATGTTATCTACGTCAAAACTACCCAGTAATTCTTCACTAGCTTCAATTTTTTCCAGTTCCGGCACCAAATACTGCCGATCTTGTATCAGCTTGATCAAAAAAGAGGGGCTGCCGGTTTCGAACCAGTAGTTCTTAAAAACTTGAGTGTCTAAATAGAGCAGTACATCATATGGATTATAAACCTTTTCGCCCAAAAAGTTATAGCCATCATACCAGTTTCTAAGCTGCTCAAAATCAACTCCATTTAGATAATCCGCAAATACCTGTTTGATCTCCTTTTCCGTATATCCGCATAACGTGGCATATCGTTTATCAAGTGTGATGTCTTTCAGATTGTTAAGGCCGCTAAACAGACTGACTTTGCTAAACTTGCTCACACCTGTTAACAATGCAAACTTTACATAAGCATCGCTGTCTTTAATAACAGAGTAAAGATTCTTTAAACCCTCCCGAACATCTATAGCAATATTCGGCTTTTCTATATTATCCAGAATAGGTTTGTCATATTCATCCACTAGAATAACAACACGCTGGTTATATTTGGCGCTGAGCTGTTGTATCAATTCTCTGAATTTAAGGTGTATGCTGTCTTCCGTAAGTTTAATGTTATTATTTAAAGCATGGTTGTTCAGAATGGATTGGATGGTTTCGTCCAATATTTTTCTGCTTTCAAAAATACCTCCGCCAAAACTGATATCAATAACCGGATATTCAACATCCCAGTCCCAGTCTTTTTCCAGATAGAGGCCCTCAAAAAGCTCCCTTTGACCGGAAAAAGCAGATTTCAGCGTACTTACCAGGAGTGATTTTCCAAAACGGCGTGGACGGGACAGGAAATAGTATTTTCCTTCCTTAACCAGATCACCCATCAAAGCCGT
The DNA here is from genome assembly GCA_030262795.1 of Deltaproteobacteria bacterium. Taxonomy (GTDB): domain Bacteria; phylum Desulfobacterota; class Desulfobacteria; order Desulfobacterales; family ETH-SRB1; genus B13-G4. Next base: position 1,272 of record JAJSZO010000283.1, read on the forward strand.
CTTGTCTGCATAGCAATACTTTTCCTTGATAATCTCTGAAAATGTTTGAATACCTATTGGAAGTTTCATTTTAATTGGCATCCTTCATCCAGCTACAAATTTAAAAATGAGAATTAGCCGCAAAAGTCACAAAAAGCGCAAAAAGGCGACATTGTTCTATTTTGATTACACTCCTTCTATACGCCGCTAAAAATCCCCATCCACTGCTTAGATATATTCTCCCAGGAGTATGCTTCGATTGCTTTATTATTCCTTTCAGGAAGTTTCTTACCATTGAGATAATCCTTTAAAACTTTTTTCAATCCGTCTCCCCAGTCACATCCGGAAGGAATCACATATCCACTGCCTGTTTCCCTAATTACGTCAGCAACCGCTGATTTTTCCGGTACTATTGCCAAAATGGGTCGTTCAAGTAATAAATAATGAGGCAGCTTTATACTCATAACAGCTCTGCAATTGGGCAAATCTGCCAATACCAAAAGCAAGAACTCGCATTGCGCTATTCTTCTTAAGCTTTCTATATGATTCGTCCTTCCATGCATACAGACACCTTCGTTTCGCAAACGCTTAAATGATTTTTTAGCATCCTCTGATGCCCCGCCATAAACATGCAACTCCACATTTATTCCGGAATCTATTGCATAATCAATTGCCCTCAGAACCTTCGCGCCAGGAACTCTGGGTGGTTTAAAAAGGGTCCCAAGAAAGCCGATTCTGACGACGCGATTTTTCTTATCTTCAGAAAAATGATCTACTTCAACTGCGCTTTCCAATAAATCTTCACGATAGAAGTGATGATTGATGGATACCACGCTCCAGGAAGGAGCATCGTACCGCTTTTCCAGCACCTCTTTCGCAGATAAATTTGTTGTCACATTCATATCGCAATTATCAAGAACTTCTTTCTCCAAGCTAAGAAGTCGTTCCCTGTATAGTTGCGGGACTCTTTGAAAATAATTCTCATCATAGCTCCACAAGTCCTGCCAATCTACAATCCAATGAGTTTCGGGAAACTGACGTTTGATGAACAAGCCAATGAGAGCAAGGTCGTGTGGCGGCAAGCAAGTTAACAGACTGACCTTTTTCCCTTTTTTAAGATCATTCAAAATATTTTTTTTCAGCTTTTTTTGTACGGCTTTTACGTATAATA
>JAJSZO010000284.1 GCA_030262795.1 Deltaproteobacteria bacterium
CCGTGTGTTAAAAGAAAATCGACCAGTTTTTTTTTCAGATTATTTACAACCTCTGCATGAAAATAAAGCTCTTCTTTTGTTTTTATTATCAGTCCTTCCTCTATAAGAAGCATAAACACATCTTTGGCTTTTTTTGCATCAATATCAAGTGTTTTGCTCAAATCTTTGAAATATGGAGGACAGAGCCCGTTTTTAAGATACGTACTTAAAATTTTTTCTTTTACTTCTGCCTGATCGCCTCCAAGGAAAACAGTGTGTGACGAAAGACGGACTGTGTCTTCCTCTAAAACAATTGTTTCGTTCTTCTTCATCATATCAAGCATAAGATTAAAAAGTTTTGAACCGGCCGAAGGCAGCCTGGACTTGAGTTCTTCTTTGGGCATACCGGCTTTTAGCGAATTTGTCCTGTGATAATTTTCAAGAAAGAATGAAACTTTTTTATTTAGCTGGTCAAAGCAGTTTTTATGAATGTAAATTCTGTTTTCCCTGTCGATACATATAACGGTTTTTATTGACATTAGCTTTTGCAGGGCTTTATCAAGCTGTTTTTCAGGCGTGTTGGTCATGATTTTGAGATCAGAAAAAGAGACGCCCTGATAACCGGCATTGTCAACATGGTAGGCGATGATTTCTTCAGGCGGCTGGTTTACCAAAGCTTTTAATCCTTCAAAAATACTTTTTTCAAATCGTTTATGCTTTTTGGGAAGCGGGTTTAATATTTGTCCTCCGCCAATTGTGCGTACCGGAGAATAACTTCGGATAACGAATTTGTCATCCTTTATTATGGCAACTGGAGAATCAAGCCTAATTTGGGCAACGTTTGTATCTCCGGGAATAAGTTCATCTTTATCAAGCAGTACTATATAGCCGAGGATTTCGCTGGTACCTGTGTGGAATCTGATTAACGTACGGTTTTTGATGGGTTTTTTATTGGTTTCAAGAAAGTGAACAGATACATCAAGCATATAACTCAGCTTCAGAGCCTCCGGACTGGATAGCACTTCTCCTCTTTGTACGGCAGCCTTCTCAAGCCCCTGAAAGTTAATAGCTGTACGCATTCCGGCTTCCGCAATACTGACGCTCCGGTTATGCACCTGAATACCGCGGACCTTTGATGTGATGCCGGAGGGATATATCATAATACTATCTCCGGTTCTGACACATCCTGAAATCAAGGTGCCTGTAATAACCGTACCAAATCCCTTCATACTGAAAACTCTGTCTACAGGAAGCCGAAACAAAGTGTTTACAGAACGGCTGGGAATCATGGCGCTCAATTCATCAATGGTTTTTATAAATTCAGGAATTCCCTGGCCTGTAACAGATGATATCGGCAAAACCGGTTTGTCCTCAAGAAATGTTCCGCTGGTAAATTCGTTTATATCTTCGATTACAAGCTCAAGCCATTCTTCATCTACAAGGTCGGTTTTTGTTAACACAACGAGACCGTGTTTTATTCCTAGAAGGGTACAGATTTCCATGTGCTCTCTTGTCTGAGGCATTACCCCTTCGTCAGCCGCAATTACCATGGCAACAATATCAATACCGGTAGCCCCGGCGACCATGTTTTTTACAAATTTTTCATGGCCGGGCACATCAACAATACCAAGATGCTGTCCGCTGGGAAGATCAATAGAGGCAAAGCCCAGCTCAATAGTTATACCGCGAAGTTTTTCTTCTTTTAACCGATCGGTATCTATGCCCGTAACCGCTTTAATAAGAGCGGTCTTCCCGTGATCTACATGTCCGGCTGTTCCCAGGATTATTTGTTTCATGTTGATTTTTTATTGCGGAAATACTCTGCTATATAAGAGGCTCCTACAAGAAAAATTCCCATACATGCTACGTATACAAGATTTGCGTCGGGATAGAAAAAACGGGAAAGCAAAACAGCAAAAGCAGCTCCAAGAACAGCTCTTATTATAAAAGTATAAAATTTGGTCATAATTTAAGCCTATAATCAAGATATTAGGTTTTAGGTTATTTTTTCGAATACTAAGGGTTCGGTAAAAAATAATTTGATAGAATTTGCCCAAGCTCAAATCCAACCTCAGATCACAAAAGTTGATGGAATAGCGAGCTATTTCAATAGGTTTGTGATTTGAGACTGGATTTAAGACTGGGCAAAGGCGGCCTGAAGCTGTGATGCATAGTTGTGGAAGTTAATTCGTCCACGTTCCTTAGTATTATTGATATAGGGTGTCAAGAGGGAATATAGGGGACATCCATTCTTCCATGACCTTTTTCCTCAGTTGATCTTTAATCGTCTGATTTTCTTTATCTTTCATACATACTTAGTGCCCGAACGAAAACTAGCAAATTTTTTCAAGTTCAAGGAAGGTTTAAATTTTAACCGCAGGAATACATGGCGTATTTTGAGGATTAAAATT
>JAJSZO010000285.1 GCA_030262795.1 Deltaproteobacteria bacterium
AAAATGGAAATTCCTATACTATGAACTTATTTTACGATGTCGTGGCAGGTATCAACTAATTGTTAACTGTAAAGGGAGATTATTATGAAAAAAAGAGTCTAAGCGTTATTGTTGTTTTAGCATCAATTATTTTTTCAACCCAGGCCATAGCACATACATTATGGATTAACCTTTATGAATCTTTTGCACACCCACCGAAACACGCCATACTTTCCCTGGGATGGGGGCACGTTGTTCCTATGATAGAAAATTTTAATTCAAACAGTTTCTTTGCAAAATTGGCTGGCTTTATACTGGCCTGGTGCTGGCCTAATGGTAATGGACAATTCCAACGAGGCCTTCTTTGTGGAAGGAGACCTGACACTTGATAGAGCCGAAACTAATCTCTCTCCGTATATTTGGTAATTGACTTCTGCCAATAAGGCATGTATTGTGTTTCTAAAAATTGTTATAAATAGCATTTTAAGGAAATACAATGCGCTATAACGAGTTCCGAGAGGCTTTTAAGTCTTATACCGTAATTTCTGTTAATGAGATTAGAAGAAAGGACAGCCGTTTTAATCTCAGAAGGCTGGTTGAATGGCAAGGCAAGGGATATATCAAAAAAATTATTCGGGGATATTATATACTTGCAGATCTGAAACTGGATGAGAACGTTCTTTTCGAAATTGCCAATAGAATCTACAGCCCTTCTTATATCTCTTTTGAAATGGCACTTTCATATTATTACATGATACCGGAAAGTGTTTATGGTCTGACTTCTGCCACAAGTCGAAAAACAATGGTTTTCCAGACTGATGTGGGCGACTTTATCTACCACACCATTCAGCCCAGGCTGTTATTTGGATATAAATTGGTTAACTACAAAGGCAAGAGGTTTAAGGTCGCTGAGCCGGAAAAGGCGCTTCTTGATTATTTCTACATCAATACTTCTATAAGTTCAGACGATGACTTTGCTGGAATGCGTATCGGAGAGTACCAATATTTCGCCCAGGTGAATGAGGCACATCTCATGGGTTATTTAAATGAATTCCAACAGAAAAGCCTCGCAAAAAGAGTTAAAAATTTTATGAGGTACATGAAAAATGCTCAGTATTAAAGAGATAGAATCTTATTATCCGAAGAATCTTAGCGCATTCAAGCGCAGTCTGATGCGTGAGTATATTCAGTACAAGATCCTGGAGATCATTTTTGGTTCAAATCAGGCAGAAAAACTATCATTTCTGGGAGGGACTGCTATCAGGATGCTGCACGGGAATAAACGTTTTTCCGAAGATTTGGATTTTGATAATTTTGGGCTAAAGGAAAGCGAGTTCGAAAATCTTTCCACTGAGATTAGTAAAAAACTCAAGATGGAAGGATATAATGTAGAGATAAAAAATGTGTTTAAGAATGCCTATCATTGCCATGTTCGGATTCCGGGCCTTTTGTTTGACAGCGGACTGTCCGGTCATAAAGAAGAGAAGATTCTGATTCAAATTGATACCGAACCACAACATTTTGATTATTTACCGGATAACCTGATTGTAAATAAATTTGACGTCTTTTGCCGGATAAGAGCAACGCCGCCTGATATTCTGTTATCCCAGAAAATACTCACGATATTCAATCGAAAACGAAAGATGGGACGAGATTTTCACGATACCTTGTTTTTATTCGGCAAGGTAATGCCCAATTTTGATTTCCTGCGGCAAAAAATAGGTATTCAGGATATAGCAGAATTGAAGAAACGTTTACTTTCACTTTGCAAAGCGCTTGATTTTGCAGCCTTAGCCAAGGACGTAGAACCTTTCTTGTTTTCAGCGATTGACGCGAAGAAGATATTGGCTTTCCCCGACTACATCAACCAGGTATGACCCTGGATTATGTCAGTGATAGAGACCTTTGCATAACCTCAGACCAGCCACACCTACTCCCGGACAAAAAAATCAAAAATAAACGATACCGCTAATAAAATAAATTCCTCCGTTAGCAGAATTTTATTAAGTGTGATTAAATTTCTACTCTTGAAATGTCTGTCTGTGGAATCTTCAAACCAACATTTAAGGGGGAGGGAAAAATGAAAAGCTTGATAAAGTTATTTATAATAGGGGGTGCGGCTTTTTTAGTATCTGTTGCCTTATGTTTATTTCCCGTAATCACCGCCGTGGCCCAGGAGAAGGCGGAGAGTCCCGCCCGGGAAGAAGAAATATCACAAGAGGAAAAACTGCGGAAGCCATATGAACTGGGAATAATGACCGTCACGGCAGAAAAGCGTAAAGAGAATGTTCAGGAAGTGCCTGCAGCTATCTCGGCCTTTACAGAAATAACCCTGGAGGATGCTGATATTGAGGATGTGGATGATATTGTCGAATTTATTCCCAATATATCTTTCAATCAATCCTTCT
>JAJSZO010000286.1 GCA_030262795.1 Deltaproteobacteria bacterium
AATCACTAAGACACAAAGAATGGATATAAATTTTAGGACATCACCTGCCTGCCGGAAAGCAGATGAGAATTATCAAATATAAAATTTGAATGCAATATTAAAAACTATAACGCATTCAACTTTCGGGGTTAAAATGTGCATCAATAATTTCAATATGTTACATAGATAAAATCACAAATTTTATAGCATTATAAAGAACTTCTATAAACTATATTTTGGGCATATATCCACATAACATGTTAAAATAACATAAAATTATATATTTACCTCAAGTCCGAAAGTTGAGTAACGCATATACACAAAAATTTTAGCTTGCGTTACAGACTTTGTTGTGCTATTTGAAAAAATTAAAATTAATTGAGACTTTTGAATAATTCCAATTCAGCATGAGACAATGATCTATATAAATAGAAGCGGAATTGAAATAAAATGTTATGAAAATGTATGAATATTTATTTGCTTTTTTATCCATACGTGATAACTTAGAACTTAGTATTGTAACCGACGGGCAACGTAGCTATGCGGGATGAAACGGCTCATCAAAATCTGAAGTTATTTGTGAGTGAGCCCCTTGGTATCGAAAATCTTAAATATCCAAAGGAATAAATTTAAAGCTAAAGGAGGATAAATTTTTATGAAAACTTTAATTGGCGGGGCCATCGGCGCGGTTCTAGGTCTTATTGGCATTTCAATATGGTGGAATCCTTTTTTGCAGCTTCTAGCTGGTGCTATCCCTGTAATGCTTCTAGTCGGAGGTGGATTGGCTCTTTATCTAGGCTTTGATGAACTGAAAGATACTTGGAAAAAAGACGATACGACCGATACAACCAAAACTGAGGATGTAGAAAAATATAAAAAAGAAATTAATGAACTGAAAGGTGAAGTTGAAAAATTAAAAGCAGCTAACGCATAGTTTTTACACAGGGGAATTAGGAACGGGGACGAAATAACTTCCCCGTTCCTAAATAGTGCCCGAACGAAAACTAGAAAATTTTTTCGTTCAGGCACTAAATAACCCTGCTCAAAATGAAAAGAATAAGCTTTCTAAAAAATAACATTCAGGAATATGCATGGGGATCCCATACGGCTATTGCTGATCTTATGGGCAATAAGTCTCCTTCAGCAAAACCCCAGGCTGAACTGTGGATGGGTGCGCACCCCAAAGCCCCTTCTCTATTAAAATATGATGACAAATGGTTTTCTTTACTTGAATTGATAAAACAATTCCCTGTAGATATTCTTGGAAAAGATGTAGCTGCAAAATTTGACAATAAACTTCCATATCTCTTCAAAATTCTTGCTGCATCAAAACCTCTTTCCATACAAGCTCATCCAAACCTTAAACAGGCATCAGAAGGCTTTGAAAGAGAAAACAGGCTAGAAATACCTTTAGATTCTCCAAGCAGAAACTATAAAGATAAAAACCACAAGCCTGAGTGTATTTGTGCTTTGACACCTTTCCTTGCCCTATATGGTTTTCGCAAAATTTCAGAAATCATTTCTCTTATGGAGAAAATCTGCCTGAAAGTTTTGGACAAAGAACTTAATCATCTTAAAAGGCAACCAAACTCAGAAGGCCTGAAAAGTTTTTTCCACTCTCTTATAACAATGAACGGCGGGAGAAAAAAACAAATCATAAAGCACGCAATTACAAATGCACAAAAACTATCAGAAAATAATTCCGGCTTTAAGTTGATGATCAATCTTCACAAAGAGTATCCGGACGATATGGGAATCTTTGCGCCAATTTTTTTGAATGTAATTTCTCTTAAACCCGGCCAGGCGCTTTTTCTTCCATCAGGAGAGCTTCACGCATATCTTGATGGTCTTGGGATAGAATTAATGGCAAATTCAGACAATGTTCTTAGAGGTGGGCTAACAAAAAAACACATTGATGTTCCGGAACTTTTAAATATACTTAACTTTGAAGAAACGGACATTAATATTCTTTTATTACAAAAGGATAAAAATTGTGAGGGTGTTTATTACAGTATGGCGGAAGAATTTATTCTGTCTGTAATTTCTGATGAAAAAAACATATCATATACAAGCCCTGAAAAAAGGAGTGTTGAAATAATTCTTTGTACTGATGGAAAGGCTTCCATTGCAGATATCAGTATAAATGAAAATATAACTCTGACAAAGGGGACATCTGTCATTATCCCCTCTTCGGTCAACAAGTATAAAATCGAAGGTAAAGCTACACTTTACAAGGCTTCAGTGCCTGTCTAAAAAACACACAGTCTAAAAAAAACTCTTGACATCCAAATTTTGATAATATAG
>JAJSZO010000287.1 GCA_030262795.1 Deltaproteobacteria bacterium
TTGAGAGAAAGCTTTGGCAAAGGGATAGGCTTTCTTTCGGGCTGGATATCTTTAATCGTCGGATTTTCAGCCCCTATTGCGGCAGCAGCAATTGCCTTTGCCACATATTTTTTTCGCATCCTGCCGGCTTCGTTCAGCGAAAAAATCACCTTTCCTTTCCTTGAACTCGGCATTCTTGCAATATCCCCGATTACCATACTGGCAATAACCGTTATCATTATATTTTCGCTGATTCATTATCACAGCGTTGTTTTAGGCGCCAGAGTGCAAAACAGCCTGACTGTGTTCAAGATAGGTCTTATCATTGTTTTTGTTGTGGCAGGTTTCTGCCTGGGTCATGGCTCAACAGAAAATTTCTCAGGAGGTCTGGAGATAAGTTTGATTTTCCAGGACAAATTTGCCATCTCACTGATATTTATCACATTTGCCTACAGCGGATGGAATGCTGCTGCTTATCTTGGAGGTGAGATAAAAAACCCTGTCAGAAATATTCCGCTTGCTCTTTTTACCGGCACAGCCATTGTAGTTTGTTTATATTTTTTTTTAAATATCGTCTATATCTATGCACTTTCGCCGGGCGAAATGAGCGGGACACTTGAAGTCGGAACAAAATCCGCTGTTTCCCTGTTTGGCGATAATATCAGCAGATATTTCAGCGGAGCTATTGCCATAGGCATTCTATCGGTTCTCAGCGCCATGATCATGGCCGGACCAAGGATCTATTATGCTATGGCAAGGGACAATGTCTTTTTTGAGCTTTTCGGCAAGGTCAATGCCCTTCGCCAGACGCCTGTATTTGCCATCTTGCTGCAAGCGGTTATAGCAATCATCATGGTTGTCACCGCATCCTTTGATAAGCTTCTTTTATATATCGGATTTACGCTTTCACTCTGCGCTATGTTGACGGTGGTTGGAATGATGATCCTCAGGATAAAAAAGCCTGATTTGAAGCGTAGTTATAAGACCTTCGGGTATCCTGTAACCCCGCTTTTGTTTATCCTGGGCAATCTATGGATTATCTATTTTTGCATAAAAAGCAGGCCGATTACCTCCTTGTTCGGATTAGGAACCATAGGATTAGGCATTTTAGTTTACTCATATTTTAGAAGAAAAAACAGGAGTTTTGGAAAGGAGGCTTAAGTGATGAGAAAGTTCACATGTTTATTGATGTTCCTTTTTTTAATCTCTGCCGGTTGTGCCCCTTTGATTTCCAGGGAATTAAGAAGGGAGCTGTCACCGGATATAACCTTCAAAAAGGTTATCAAAGACCCTGATGTCCATAAGGGAAAAACGATTTTTATCAGCGGAATAATTCTCGACTCCAGGAACACAAAAGAAGGGACCATGATTGAGATACTTCAAAAACCGGCAGACATGCACGGAAGGCCAAAGGATGTGGATGATTCCGATGGGAGGTTTCTGGCTCTATATGACGGGTATCTGGATATAGCAATCTATATCCGCGGAAGGGATGTAGCAGTGGCAGGGGAAATAACAGGAAAAAGGATCCAGCCTCTGGGGGAAATAGATTATATCTATCCCCTCATTTCTATTCAGGAAATTCATCTCTTCAAGGTCAGAAAAGAAGAAAAATCTCGTTATTGTCCCTATCCTTCTTGGTGGTGGTATGTCCCCTGGTGGTATCATCCATAGTTGGGGAAGTTATTTTGTCCCCGTTCCTAATGGCTCGGTAAAAAATAACTTGATAGTATAGGAATTTCCATCTAAGAAAGCTAAGAGCTCGTCCGATAGGGCGCTAATTTAATGTCTGACAGAAAAACAGAATTCATAACCGGAATCTTTCAAGAATGGTACGGAAGTCTTTGCAGATTTCTTACCCAAAAACTGGGCTGTAAGGAGAATGCCATGGACGTGGCACAGGAGGCTTACGTCCGCATGCTTTGCCTGGAACATCCTGAAGAGATCCGTCACCCCCGGGCTTTTCTCTACAAAACGGCTTCAAACCTTGCCGTGGACAGTCTAAGAAGAGAGCGGGTGCGCCTGAGCCATGAGGGCATTTCTATCATTGAGCAGATCCCTTCCCTGGAATCGTCTCCAGAGGCTGTTACCGATGCAAGGGAACGGCTCGAAATTCTTCGACAAGCCATCGCTGATTTGCCACCGAGGTGCCGGACTGTTTTTTTGCTGCACAAATTCAAAAACCTATCCCATGCCGAGATTGCTGCTCGCTTTGGAATTTCAAAAAATATGGTAGAAAAGCATATCATCAAGGCCATGGCCCGTTGCAAAAAACGAATGGAAAAACTTAAATAAAATTTAT
>JAJSZO010000288.1 GCA_030262795.1 Deltaproteobacteria bacterium
TCATTGCTGATGCTCTCGAAAGTTTTCAGGGCGTAAAGAGGCGACAGGAAATACGAGGCCAAAAAAGAGGAATTACAGTTATGGATGATTTTGCCCATCATCCAACTGCTGTTAAAGAAACTGTAAAAGCGGTTAAAAGATTTTATAAAAATAAAAGGCTGATAGCTGTTTTTGAACCTAGAACCAATACCAGCATGCGAAACATCTTCCGGAATATATATCCTCTTTCCTTTGATCATGCAGATATAATATGTATCCGCAAACCTCCTTTTCTTAACAAGATTCCCCATGACGAGCATTTTTCATCTGAAAAACTTGTTAAGGATCTGCAGGATAGAGGAAAGGATGCACACTCCTTCCCAAACACGGAATCTATAATAAAATATCTTGAAAACACGGCAAAGCCCGGCGACCTTGTTCTAATAATGTCAAACGGCGGATTTGATAATATTCATGAAAGATTGTTGAAATCTTTATAAAATCTCAGAGCTTCAGGCCACCTTTGACCGCTCTCAAATCACAAAAATATCAACCCATCAATTGCCACAAAAAATCAATGATCCCGCTCCTAATCACTTGGGCAAATATTTCGCTTGACAGACGGTATAATATAAGTTATACTTTATAACATGAAAACCGCAATATCAATACCAGACCCCATTTTCAAAGAAGCGGAGAAGGCAGCCAAGCGCTTGGGTATGTCAAGGAGTGAATTATACGCTAGAGCGGTAGCCGAATTTGTTCAAATTCTCAGACGTGACGGAATCAAAAGGCAACTTGACAAGATCTATGCGGAAGAAGATAGCTCCATCGACTCTTCACTGGCGAAGATTCAGTCGGCTACAGTCTTCAGGGAAAACCGGTAATGCATAGAGGTGAGATTTGGTGGGCTGATCTTCCAGTTAGTGAAGGATCTGAGCCAGGATTTCGAAGATCTGTACTCATCGTTCAAGCAAATCCCTTCAACCGAAGCAGGATTAATACTGTCATTGCTGTGGCGCTCACCGGTAATCTTTGTCTCGGCGAAGCTCCGGGTAATGTTTTCCTTCCATCAGAGCATACTGACCTGCCAAATGATTCTGTTGCCAATGTTTCACAAGTCGTTACAATCGACAAGGCATACCTTGACGAATGTGTCGGAGTACTGCCTATGCGCTTTGTACGCTTAATAGATGAAGGCTTGCGTCTTGTGCTTGATCTTTAACGTCGCCGGTAGTCTCTACAAAACAGTGCGGGTCAATTTTATTCCGCTTTACGGTAAGTAATTTGTATGAAGTATTCTTTTTTAGATAAAAGTTTATATGAAATAAACGACAAGGTTGTTTCAGGTGAGCGTCTTGGCTTTGAAGATGGAATTGCTCTTTATAAAAGCAACGATCTGATTGGCGTAGGACATCTGGCCGATTACATTCGCCGCAAACAGCACGGTAACCAGGCTTTTTATGTTTACAACCAGCATTTGAACTACACGAATATTTGTTCAAACAGATGTTTGTTCTGCGCATTTTCAAGGCAGGAGGCAGAAAAGGATGCCTTTACTCTCTCGCTTGAAGATGTACGAACAAGACTTATGGAACGTATTAATGAACCTGTTCGTGAATTACATGTTGTTGGAGGTTTAAATTCTTCTCTTCCATTTGAATATTATATTGAACTGCTCAATACCATCAAGGAAGTACGCCCTGATTCAACGATCAAAGCATTTACAGCCGTGGAAATAGACTATATTGCCAGAATTGGCGGCTTATCAATAGAAAAAACAATTGCCAAATTAAAAAAAGCCGGCCTTGCAATGATTCCGGGCGGAGGCGCTGAGGTCATGAGCGACAGAGTCAGAAAAAAGCTGTTTCCCAGAAAAATAGACAGCAATAGATGGCTTGAAATAATGGAAGAATTACACAGTGCCGGATTAACATCAAACGCAACAATGCTTTATGGTCATATAGAAACTCATGAAGAACGCGTTAATCACCTTATAAAATTAAGAGAGCTTCAGGATAAAACAGGAGGTTTTACGGCATTTATCCCGCTTGCTTTTCATTCACAAAATACAAGGCTGTCACATCTTCCAGCTACTACGGCATTTGATGATTTAAAGAACATAGCTCTGGCGCGTCTTATGCTTGATAATTTCAGCCATATAAAAGCATATTGGGTTATGATAGGCGAAAGGCTGGCACAGGTTGCTCTTTCATTTGGAGCCGATGATCTGGATGGCACAATAATTGAGGAAAA
>JAJSZO010000289.1 GCA_030262795.1 Deltaproteobacteria bacterium
TTGGTCGGACCGGTTACGACATTTACCGTAGTTGGATCGACTGTCCCGTCACTGTCGGTATCGTTTGCGATTACATTGATAGTAACCGGGGACTCTTCATCAGTGACAGCGGCATCATCAATAGCTGTGGGGGGTTGATTAACAAGGATATCGCAATACAGGATATTGTCATAATAGGCATCTTGTTGGCGGGCTTCGGCTTCAAAACTACTAACCGTAATAATAGTGCTGTCAGTATTTAAGACAATCACTTCACCAAATGCCTCAAACGTAGTCTGGTTAGGGCTGAAATTGATGGTGATCTGATAATTAATATTCTGGGTATATTCATTTAGAAATGGTGCGCTGTCAACTACTATGCCGTTTACAACCTTCCTAACTTCTTTCGGCCCATAGCCATCGGTATTTTTTAATTCATAGTAGTTGGTTTGGTCTTGCATGAGACGAAGGAACAGAATCCCTCCCCTAGGATATATCTGGGTAGAGAGTAAATCAATACTGAATGTTCCAGTATCCAAGGGCGGCAGATCACGGGCAAATTTTAACCCTACATCGTTACCGGTGATCACCTGCACTCTTTGACCTGCAGCGTCATAAAGAAAGTCTCCTGTACCTCCTTTTATCCAGGTATCAGTGACTGTGTAGTCTACTGTGGTATCAACGCCGAAGTTATCGGAAAACAGAGATGCGGTAGCAACCGACCCGAAACACAAAAACATGAACGTAACCGATAGCACAAAAACATTACGACCTAAAAAATAAAATTTAGTTCTCATCTTTATAATTCCTCTACCTGGCTGGGAACATCCGCAGTTTCTGACCAGCACCTTTTCGGTTGCCAATAAGAGGCTATAGAAGTAATTTTGGCTGTGAATAATATTATTTTTCCGACTTTCGACTCAAAAATAACCATAAATACATATAAAATTCGTCTTAGTCAGAAACTGCGGATGCTCCCACCTGGCTTGCTTCGTTCAACAATTATTGTATATTTGCTTATAGAAGCAATAAAGATGCCATTAATGTGATACCTTTTTCGTTAATTTGTTCATTTAACAATTTTATTTGAATTATTAAAAAGTTACATAAAAACTAAAGTTGGAACTTTTCAATATCGTGGGGGTAGTGGAAAAAGAAAACTTAAATCTATGTAAATTCATTTCACATATTATGTAAATTCATTTCACATATTATGTAAATTCATTTCACATTTAGTTTTCATGAAGGATAATTTTTTACGCCTTTACCACGGCCATCTCCAATCGTATCCAACTCGTTTCATAGTAGATCGCACAATGCGCCAAACCCAAAATTTCTCAAAAAGTGTCGAAGCTAAAGCCGACATCAAGATGAGCGAAATTGATTAAATAAAGCGCCCATATTAGTCTGAAAGTCTTCTACGAATATAAAATCAAGCAATCGCTCAGTATCGTCAAAGCTCTGTGCGTAAGGAGACTTCACTAAAGCCAATGAGAAAGATCACGATGAATTAAGGATTGTAGTTTCAGGATGTCTTCCCGATATAGCGTTTTAAGAAACTGACGGGTTTTACCGTCCATTGCTTTCTTCCCAATATTTTTTTTTTGTAAAGACTTATACAAGTTTGATGCCTTTTCGGGTGAAATGATTGCTCTGAGTAGTGGCTTGATAGCACGTTTTACAAAATTGTCTGTGCTTAAGAAACAATGAAGCAGCTTATTCATCGGTACGCCTGACGAATTGTACATAGAACTTGTGTCCGGCACAAAAGATTCATCTATGCCTAAAAATGCGTAAACGTCTTTGATTAGTTTGAGAGAATTTCGTTTCATATCATCCAACAAACAAACTTTCACTTCGCTAAAATTATCTATGTATGCCTTTACTTGATAATAATAGAATCCAAGGCTCTTTGGATAATTCAGGATATCCCAATTTTCTCTTTTTCTTTCTTCCTCTTTTTCTAAAAAGTCTTCAAAAGAGCAAGTTTCAGCGCCATCTCTTAGCAGGTGATAATAAGATGAGTAAGCTCTATCTGTTGGATTTCTTAATATTATTATTATCTTAATATCACCTAACTGACTTTTGATATTGGGAATTGCCGTCTCATGATGGTATAAGTAAGCTGCCGAAGCTTCACCTATCGCCTTTTGCTCATCTCTTACGTGTTCAAAGAGATTCAGATAGTCGTCAAATGAGCATATTACTATACGATCAGCAATC
>JAJSZO010000290.1 GCA_030262795.1 Deltaproteobacteria bacterium
GCCAAGACTATGCCTTATTGGCTAACCGGCACCCTTGATCAGTAGCTATCCAATGTCCACAACTATACATTTTTCTTAGGCTCAATCACACGGCCTGCATTCTTGTTTCGTCCGGCTTCGGACTCTCCTCACGGAGTTGACCCTCGGACGTCTCTACTGACCTGTTGGCTAAACTTTAGTCAGGTGGGACTTTTTGCAGTACCATACGCCTCATTTCTCAGTGCCAGAGCAAGCTCTGCAAAGAGTTGTATGACGTTAGCACCATTCTCCCCAATGCCACGACAAGCCCTGCAAAGGGATATATGATTTTATCATATGCGGTCACCCACTGGGTAACATCATCGAATTTTATCCCAATTATCGGGAATCCCAACGATTCGGATTTATCTGGACACGAGTATGCGATTGTTAGCCGAAGCATATTTTTCATAAAAGTAGCACACCTCATTTAATTACTATTGTTCAACTAATTCCACCCGACGATTCTTGGCTCGTCCTTCCTCACTTTTGTTTGAAGCTACAGGCGCAAGTGGACCTACACCATAAGCTTTGAGTCGATTTGCATCTACAGCATAATCCGAGATAAGTTTTTCTACTACCGCATCAGAACGTTTCTGTGAAAGTTGCATGTTATGGCTTAACTTACCGATATTATCCGTATGACCAATGACATACAATCTAAGCTCGGAATTCTGTTGAAGCAGCATAACAATTTCTTGTAGAGTAGGTATGGATTCCGTTTTTACATCTGCTTTGTTTGTGTCAAAATAGATGCCATAAATTGCTACACGTCCAATCCTGTCAAGTTCTCTTGCCATTGCATCCATATTTATTACAACCAATTCGGTTTGCATTGGTTTGACTTCAATAACATCAAGTTGAATTGTTGGGCATTTACTCCGACCAAGAGATATATTAAGTGATACATAAACGTCTCCCTTTGGGTGTGATAATTTTGCGGATAGATACCGCTGATGACTGTCTTCTCCCATCAATTCAAACATGATATGATGGCTTAATGGGTTAAGTACTGAATAAAGATGTTCTGGCCAAACATTATATCTGCCAAGGTCTTCTCCTTTACTAGTAAACAAAACTTCAAAACCAGCCTTTTTTAAAGCTAATTGGTAGTTACGATAAATTTCAGTTGTTGAGTGTTCCTCTGTCGCCCTATATTGGATTCTGGTTATTTTTCCCTCTAATTGCCGAGTTTTCGATAATTTTCGCTGACTTTTTATCATTTTCCATGGTTTTCTTCCGTCCTTCTCAACAAACGTTCCCAAAGGAAGAATATACATGTCAAAGTTTTTTGCTTCATAGTGCTTGATAGTCGAATCATTAAATCGAGAAATCAAAGGATGGTCTTTGCTCCCTTTTTTATCAATACTTTGGGCAAAAACAACGCTCGTTAGTAACAGCAATCCAGTTAACAAATAAAACACCATTTTAACTTTTGTCATGGAAATTGTCTCCTCGTTTTTTTAACGATACTTTTGGTATCAAGGTAGGACAGCCAGTCACCCAACTGCCCCCTCACATCCCCCGGCGTGCGGAATTACCGCACCGGGTTCCTCAAAGTTATTCGCTTATGCGCCTGCACTAAGTGAACAATGGATACTGTATCTGGCGTTTCTTTTCCGTGATTCGCGGCTTTGCTATTCCGAAGTGTTTCAGCAGTTCGGCAAAACCAACCCAGTTATAGCTCTTCCTCTGGCTTCGTCTATTCAACCATTTAAATAATATATTCACGGCATGATAGAAGAAGGATGACAAACTGTCATAATTGCCTCTGACTCCGTAGTAGTTATAATAACCACGAAGTTTGGCATTTAATTTGTAGAACAGTTCGGTCATCCGCATATTTCTGTTACTTTTGCACCATTTAAGAAAATCTTTCAATGAATTCCTGAATTTCTTCTTTGAAGTTCGTTTCAAAACCTGCGGTTTGCCAGCTCTGTTCGTTCCCCATTGACCAAAATCTCAAATCAGGCAAAACCCAGAAATTCAAACCGGGTCTTATCTTCCATATGCAGTCGGCTAAAACGTATCATGCGTGTTTTATCTTCTGCTAATGAAAGGCCATACTTTTCCAACATGTAGTGCCGATTTCTCTGCTATTCTCTGCAGTGAGGTT
>JAJSZO010000291.1 GCA_030262795.1 Deltaproteobacteria bacterium
CTTGCATCTTTAACTTTTCCTCAATTGTGAAATTTTATTTCTGTCTTTACACATAATATATTGTTGGTTCACTTGAAACAAAATCTTGTTTATCCTGTTATCCTGTCAGATTTTTTCATTTGTTCGGGCACTATTTAATAAAATCTTCCGGATCATCAGGCCTGTATGTATCAAGCGGTGGCCGTTCATCTAAGGATAGGCCTGCTTCCCAGCCATAAAGTTCAAAACAGTCTTTTTCCAGTTTTTTTGTGAATGTCCTTACTTTTATTCCCATTGGACAGGCGCGCTCACAAGCGCCGCAATCAGTACATCTTCCTGCGCAGTGGTATGCCCTTAAAAAGTGGAATGTTCTTATATCCTTAGGGTCTAAGCTTTTACCTACCCACTGAGGTCTTGATTCGTCAACAAAGCATGTGGGGCAGTAACAGAGAGGGCACGCATTCCTGCAAGCATAACAGCGAATGCATTCAGATAGGATATCATCGAAATAATTCCATTTATCATCAGGTGCCATGGCCTCAATTTTGCGCACATCCTCATATCTATCAATATTTTTTTGTTCATCTAAAAGATCTGCAGCAAGCTCGTCGTAAATAACGGGATTTCGGTGTATACATATTTTGCAGTTTTCCTGTAATACATCACTTTTATTTAAGGTCTTCTCAAAACCTTCTCCTTTTACAATTATATTTTCTTCTTCTTCCGAGACTTCCTTTATTTCATTTTCAAACATGGAAGTTATTTGATTTTTATCAATCATTCCTTCGCACGGCACACCGATTATAAAAAGCTGCTCTCTTTTTATCTTGTTTTCTATGATATGCGTTACAATATTTCTTGAATCGCAACCCTTGGCAATTATACCTATTTTTTCTTTTCTGTCAGTCAGGTAGTTTACCAAGTTTATCCCGCAGTTGCTGTCCCATACAAGTTTTTTTACTTGTTCCGGCGTTTTCGCAAAACATGGCTCATTCATCATAGGAACAGTTCCCTTACGAAAGCCGATGATTACTTCAACTTTTTTTTCCTTTAAGAGTTTTGCTGATATTTCTTTAATTTTCGTTGTGTAATCTGACATATTAACCAACCTTATAGCGGTTCACGGTTTATAGTTTTTTCAATGAACTATGCACCGACTGAAGCATTTTAATTGTAAACAGCTACATGAACCGAGCCTCTTATTTTTATATTTTGATCAACCGTTAACTGTATCCTATTCAAATTCCGTGGTAAAACTGAAAAATTGAATTTTAAGAAAAATAAAACATTGTAATATCAATAAGATATTTTTTGAGCACATTAATCTACCACGGAATTTGAATAGGATACCGTTAACTGTTAACCGTAAACGCTTTTTTTATCCCATGTTTTCTCGGCCCCAGTGCTTTTACTGCCGAGGTGACTTCTTTAACAACACTTGCAAATTTTGTGGATTCAGCAGAAGAAATCCATGAGAAATGGAGACGGCCCGGCTCAATTCCCATATATTCTATAAGATTTTTAAAAAGAGCAAATTTTCTGCGGGCATAATAATTACCTTCCAGATAATGGCAGTCTCCCGGATGACATCCTGATACCCAGACCCCGTCTGCACCTTTCATGAATGCAGTTAGAATAAACTTTGGGCTCATCCTGCCGGCGCATGGAATCCTTATTAATCTGATATTGGGTGGATACTGCATACGGCTGACACCTGCAAGATCAGCGGCGCCATAGCTGCACCAGTTGCACAAGAAGCCGACTATTCTTGGTTCCCAATCTTCCATTATTTTTTCTCCTTTTATTCATCAATTATTTCGTCCACGTTCCCGCGGCTGGTGCCAATAGACCTTCCGCAAGCGTGCAATCTTACGAATTGAGTTGCCAACCGCAATTGTTTCAATATCTGTTATGTCTCCAATAATTTTGACTTTATATCACTATGCAGCTATAAAGTCAAAAGTTTAAAAAGGTGTCTAACCCCAAACAGCGGGTTTTTTGATTTGTTGCTGACAGCAAAAAATATCGAAGATGCAAAAGAAGAAGTAACTGAAATAAAACAATTGGAAAAAACGTTAAAAATATTACGAAAATGAATTGCTGACAAATAATTTGTAAGATCAGAA
>JAJSZO010000292.1 GCA_030262795.1 Deltaproteobacteria bacterium
AATGATGCGGAAATACTTCCAGGCCCCAGCATGACATTTTCCGGCGGGCGAATTCACTCCAACAGTGACATCTATTTAAACACAAGCACTTCATCAACCTTTAAGATAGAATCTAACATTACCAGCGCCGGGGATATCTATCATCGGCGAAAGGATTCAAGCAGTACCCCTGCGCTAGTCAAGATTTGGGATAACAATGGTATTTACCAGGACATGAACATTGACAGCGACAGCGCAACCTGGGAAACTGAATCACAGACATTATGGGGTGGGACTGTTAAGAGCAAGGAACACGAGATTTACGCATTAAATGTGCCAACAGGAACAGGGGCGGGAGATCCTATAGATATCCTGGGAACGGGTGCCGATAGTTTGTCCTCAAAAGCGGGGCTGCGTATCATTGATGGCGTAGCAGAAGACAAAGACGGCACTCCTGTGGATCTGACTGACGGAGGGACTGTGGCTAATCCTATCTCAACAAAAACGTTTTATGATCACAGGGAAAAGAAATTGATTACTGTTACAGAAGTTGATATGCTCAAACTGCAAGGGAGCGCGAACGCCACGACTGCGTTGGATGATCCACCCTCTGGAGGAGATAACGGCATTTTATATGTATCTTCCACTGACGGCAGTGAGTCTGTCCGTCTGACCGAGGGTTCTACGCTCCCTACAGATGGGCTTACCGTGGCGTCAGATAACCCTGTTTATATACAAGGCGATTATAACAAGACAACGAATAGCCCGGCTGCTGTTATTTGCGATGCCGTCACCATCCTTTCTGAGAGCTGGGATGATACCAATTGCATTGATAGCAGCTATACAAACCTGAATGACAGAATAGCAGCAAACACCACAGTTAATGCAGCTATTATGGCTGGAAACAAGGACACTGTTGGGAGTGACTACAGCGGAGGTGTAGAAAATTTTCCCAGGTTTCTTGAGAATTGGTCAGGCAAAACGTTTACCTATAGCGGTTCATTAATATGCCTCTGGGAGAGCCAGCAGGCAACCGGAAACTGGAAATGCGCTTCGCCAGTATATTCACCGCCCAATAGAGACTGGTCATACGGAATCAACGCAAGCAATCTCCCCCCTGGAACTCCGAGAGTCAGAAACATATCAAAATCCGGATGGCATCAAGCAATGGAATAGTTTTGTTATGGAACCTAATCCCACCACCAGGAAGGAATTTTTCCTCCATAAGCGGTTTTTGCCTGATCACGAAGCGCTGAACGTTTCTTGTGCAACAATAACAGCTTTTTCCAGTGCTTATCCTGTTCGTTACGATCCTTTTTGACTTTTGCCTCCTTGTAAGCAGCAGAAACAGCCTCAATTTCTGTTGCAATACACATTTTTTTTTCCAGAAAAGCTTCTTTTTCAGGATGAGGCAGCAACCAAGCCTCTTTTTTCTGCTTCGATTCCGGTTTGTATTCAGCTTCTGCCTGGCTTTTTTCTTTTTTTGCCGGTTGTGGCTCTTCCACTATGTACGGCAAATCAGATCCCCTGATTCTCTTGACCAAGTTTTTTGCAATCCCCACAACTCCACCGCGACAGTGGAATTTTATCTGGCCTTTCTCCTTCCAATAGTGGTTAGTTATAAATTTCGAGCCATTTTTTAACTCAATAAGATAAGAGGAAAAGCAAATAGATGGACATATGAGAAAAGCGATAGTTATTATTGCAGCGATATAATTTTTCATAAGATTCATAAAAACATTATCATTAATTTTAATCTTAATGCAGATTTACGCCCTGCGCTGAGCCCGGTCATTGTACAGACTTGACACTGATTGCATTTCTTGATGGAACAAATGGCATCCTTCATTCACCTGTTTACACTTTTTTTGAAAAAGCATGTATTGTCGAATTGAATGCCGATGTCGAAACTGGAAACTGGAAATTAGGTAACGCATCTACATCTTAGTATTTTTTCCAATTTCCAATTTCTATTTTCAAGTTTCACTGCCAAAATACAAGATCAACAAAGCGTAAACTACTTTTGACTTGTCGTGAAGGATGCCAAATCAAGCATCCGTCAAAACATGTCTTACAGAA
>JAJSZO010000293.1 GCA_030262795.1 Deltaproteobacteria bacterium
TTCTACGCAATAATTAACGTTTAAAGTATCCGCATAAAGAAAGGGCGCTTTGATTGACGCTATAGCTTTGCCCAAAAAACCTTCGTCAAAAAGGTGTAAACTACTTTTATGTCTAAATGAAGGATGCCCTTGAGCCAAACATCTTTTTATAAGGCTATGTCACCGTTAATTGTGGAAAAAAATAATCAAATCTTTTGAACAGTTGATATGTATCACTTTGAGTAATATTTTACTGTATTGTTAACCTATTGAAAAAACTGAAACTTTAAAAATTCCACAATTAACGATGACATAGCCTTTTATAACCCAAGTAATGGTAGCGTTGTACCAAATCGTTCCTTTCTTCGCATTGATCTCCTTCAGTTATCTGTTTAAGGAAGACCTGATAATCTTTAACGCTCCCCTTGATATCTGCCTTGTCCGTAATGTCAAAAAGATTTTCCTCCTTCTTAGGTAGCTTTGGTTTATGCAGTCGCTTCTCAAGTGGTTTTAGCTTAACTTCACCCTGTTTTTCCAACTTGTCCAGTAAACTCAGACAAGAATTTACCTTCAGAGATCCCGCAGGTGTTTTCCATTCAAGATTCTCACAGATAGTATTTGCAAGCGTTCTGCGTGATAAATTGGGGTAGTATTCTGTATAAGTAATGATCTCCTGAATCTTAGCATGATCCATTCCAGCTATATTAATATTTGCCATTTTTTAGTATCCTATTCAAATTCCATGGTAGATTAATTTGCTTAAAAAATAAGTTATTGATATTACAATATTTATTTTTCTTAAAGTTCAAATTTTTCAATTTTACCATGGAATTTGAATAGGATACATTTTTTAACCCTTTGCAGTTTTTCCTTGGGAAGCAGTAGTGTATTATTAGGGTCTCATAGCAAAACAAAAAAGTCAAGCAGAAAATTTAGACTATGATTTCAGTAAGATAATCCGAAAAAAAATCAAATTGAATGACATTGCCCTCAGACCCCTGACATCTGACCTCCGACTCTTTATCAACTTATGCGATTTAACCAATAATCGGGCCGCCGACTGTTATGCATTACCGCAACGATATAAATTTGATTGTTTTCCTTCCGATATATTACCGAAAATGGAAACCTGGACAGCATGAATCTACGAAAACCTTTTTGGAATTTCGGCCATGTTTTAGGAAATTCAACAATTGCTTGATAGGCTGATTCAAGCTCATTTATGAAATTTTCACCTAAGCCATTAACCTTCACTTGATACCATTTATATGAAGCTTTTATTTCAGAAGACACATCGGGGTGAAAAATTAATTTGGGCATTACAGCTAACCTTTAACCTCTTTCTTTATTTCTTCCCATGATACGTACTTAACCGTCCCCGAAAGAAGTTCTTTGTATCTTTTTTCAGCCAATACAGCCCATGCAAAATCAACTTCCTCATCTTGCTCTGTTTCAAGTGAAAAAATTAAACAACGAGCAACTAAGGCTCTTTCATGAGCAGTTAAATATTTAACTCCTTCGATGGCTTGCTTTAAATTTGTCATCAGTTTTAACTCTCCTAAAAAATGAATTAAATTTCCTCCATCAAAACGCCTGATAGACGCATAACAACCCTATAAGCTTTCTCGCCTTATTTTATTTCTCATTTACACATCTCCTTTATGCGCTGAAAATGTTCTTCAGCATGTGCAATAAACTTAGCACCAGTCATACTTCCCATTTTCAAAAAGGGTTTCAGAAACATCCAGATCATGATTTGCAAAAACGGGCTATCCACTTCGCTCTTGTTGCCATTACCTAATTCCTTGAATTATCGTTATATTCTTGGTATGGATAGTGAATGCCAAGTTTTGTCCACAACCAACTGTTTTTTTAGTAATTTTTGATTTTTTTACGAGAGCGAATTGGATAGCCCGTTTGCAAAATTTATCCAACATTCGGCATTCTTCATTTGCCAGTTTACACTTTTTTGATGTCGGTTCTTGCGTTTTTTGTGCCTTTTTGTGGCTAACTTTTGTTTTTAAAAGTGTAAACTACTTTTGTGGAT
>JAJSZO010000294.1 GCA_030262795.1 Deltaproteobacteria bacterium
GATTGCTCAAAAGCTGAAATGCGGTATAACCGTCCGCAGTACAAGGAATGCCGGCAAGGTTAAGGCCTGGTTTAAGATCAATGCCTGAATCTTATTCATTCACGGGTATTACCCTTAATATGGCGTTTGTATATTTCTTCCTGCTCATCAAGAATTTTTCTGAGAATATTTATATTTGTCATAGGATTCATTATTACACACCGTAGAACAACTATATCTTCTTTCTGCTTGCTTCCTATGCTTAGTGTTGTCCTTGATACAAAACTTTTGCCTGCTTCTCTTTGCAGTCTTTGAACAGTTCTGTTTATTTTGTTTAGTTTTTCATTAATGCTTTGTCTCTGCTCAAAATTGCTTTCGGATAATTTCTCTCTAATGTGGGCCGGACATATTCTATAGGTAAGAAGATTAAGTTCAGGAGAGGTTATGAGCTGGAAGTCCGGTCGTTTCTTAATTTCTTCAGCAAATTTGCGTGCTGTTTCTATCCCGTGCTCAATGAGGAGAGCATATCCCTGTGTTCCCATAATTTTGAGCGCACAGTCGAGAATAATAGAGTTGGCCTCTCTTGATCCGGTTATAGATTTGATGCCAAGATCCACCGAATCCGGCCGGTTAACATAATTTGCATGATATTGAATTGAGTTCAGGATTGAAGGATTCTTAAAATAGACCATGCCGCTGCTCATCGGCATATAAAACTGTTTATGACAATCTATGGTAACGGAATCGGCAAGTTCTATGCCGTCAAGAAGATGTTTGTATTTTTCCGACATGAGGGTAGGGCCGCCCCATGCAGCATCTACATGAAAATGGATTCTGTTTTCAGAACACAGCATGCCGATTTCTTTAAGAGGATCTATTGTCCCGGTTTCGGTTGTTCCTGCAATACCAACGACAGATAGAATCCTTATCCTGCCACTGGTTTGTTTTATTTCTTTGATTTTTTTATTAAGAAGGTCAAGGTTTATTCGATTATTTGCATCTACATCTATAGCAATAATATTCTGATTTCCGATTCCAAGAATTCCCCCTGCTTTTTTGAGCGAGAAATGGCCGAGTCTTGAGGTAAGAATAACACATTTTTCTATTCCATACGCTTTATACGCAGCAACAATACCTTCTTTTTCTATACCTGAAAAACCCTTTTTTGTCGGAGCAAACAAAGAGTTTCTTGCAACCCACAGCGCCGTGATATTTGCCAGGGTGCCGTCTTTTGTAAAGCATCCAAGCGTAGTTTTAGCATTCTGGACATGCTCTTTATAAAACCATTCATTTTTTTTGTAAAGAATTCTGTGAATTTTGGCAATTACCTGCTTTTCCAGAATCGACACGACTTTTGAAGTTTCAATTTTTACAAGATTTTGATTAAGCGCCGTGACTATAATTTTAAGATGAACCATAAAGAAAGGTATGGCAGAAGTCATATGACCAATAAAATATGGTGAAGCAACATTAACGGCATGTGGCGCTATATCTTCAATTAGCTCTCTAATGACTTCCGCAAGTTTTTTTTCGGGATTTTTATTAATTGCAGTATCTGTGAACCTCATGGAAAGTTCTTTAAGGCTGACTTCTTCAGTAATACCCACATGTTTTTTTAGAAAACTATGAAGTCCGAATAGAATTTGCTCCATATATTTGATTAAAATTAACTTGCTTTCTTCATTTTCCGGCTTGATAAATACTTTCATTAATGTTTGCCAGTTTGCGACAAGTTCGGTTTTTTCTGATATATTATTTTTTATTTTCATCAGCTTTTTTATTTTGCAGTTTTTGATCAATTTTATAAAAAGTTGTTAATTGAGGCCGAAAGGCGTTAATTTTATAGTATAGAATTTCTTTTTTTTGATAGGATATACAAGATGATCAGGATATAAAAAAAAGAAATCATGTAAATCCCGTTAATTCTGTCAAAAAAGTCCGCCCGAAGGGCGCTAAGTTCAACAAATAGCCAAGTTTGCTTCTAACACGACAGCTTTTTTAATTCCAAGGAAATATTTTGGCCTG